>NZ_CP193898.1:2752500-3052500 GCF_050858885.1 Sporosarcina sp. A2
ATTGTGAACACATATAAAACTGCAGGCTGTACTCTGATTATTAGTTCACTTGCCGTATTCATCGGATTTGCGGCAATTGGATTTGCAGATTTCCCAATCTTTAAATCCGCAGTTGCGGTTGCAGTCGGGATTGCCGTACTGATTCTCGTGCTATTCACAGTCGTACCATTGTTCATGATGCTGCTGAAAGACAAATTGTTCTGGCCAGCAAAACAGGCGACAACTCATAACGACAGTAAATTGTGGATCCGTTTCAGTAAACTGTCCGTTGCCCGTCCATTGCTTTCCATGGCAATCGTTGCGGTTATCACAGTACCATTATTGCTAACTTACGACAATGACCTATCCTTTAATACGGTGGATGAAATCGATCAATCTAAAGAATCCGTGAAAGGATTGAATCTAATTTCTGAAGGATTCGGTAAAGGGGATTCGCTTCCTGTCCAGGTCATCTTGAAATCGGACACTTCAATAGTGGATGCAAAAGATGTCCCTTATTTGGAGACGATTAGTCGAAACTTAGAGAAAGTGGATGGCGTGAAATCTGTCCGTACGATTACCCGTCCAACGGGTGAGCAGATTGACGATTTAAATGTCGACAATCAGTTAGGATTGATCTCCGATGGCTTAAAAGAAGCCGTTGATGGGATTAAAAGCGTTCAAGACGGACTCGTTCAAGTCGAAGGTGGACTTAATGATGCCGCAAGCCAGTTGCCGTCTGGTAAGGAAGCTTCTTCTGGAGGTGCTGGATTACGTCAGGCCGCTCAAGGTATCGGACAAATTAATGACCAACTTGGCCAAATTGCGGGCGGACTGTCTCAAGGATTGCCAGCTGCTCAAGCTGCAGGTGGACTGAACGTCCTCAGTACGGAACTTGGTAAAATTTCTTCAAGCTTGAATGGTGCTGCGGGACAGATCGAAGGATCCGGTTCCCAGTTTGGTCAGCTTAGCGGCGGACTCGGTCAACTTGCTAAAGGTGTCACTGATTCCAAGAATGGTCTTACTGAAATCAGCGAAGGGCTGACAGAAGTGACTGATATGCTAAAAGATATGAGTGAAACACCAAGTATCCGTGATACAGGAATTTACATTCCAGCCGGTACACTCGGAGAAGAAGAGTTCAAACCAGTCATCGATCGCTATACATTCGGCGATGAAACCGGGATTCTCATGGAAGTCATCTTGAAAGACGATCCGTATTCCCGTGAATCTATCACTACCGTTCAAAACATTAAAGACAGTGTGAAAACATCCATCATTGGAACACCATTTGAAAATACCGACGTCGCATTTGCGGGTATTTCCAGTATGAACTCTGATTTAGATGATATTTCATCAAAAGACTTTACCCGAACTGTGGTCATTATGCTTGTGGGTCTGTTCGTCGTGTTAACGATTCTATTCCGATCCGCGATCATGCCACTGTATATGATTGGTTCGTTACTACTCACGTACTACACGGCGATTTCCTTTACGGAATTAATTTTCGTCAATGGACTTGGATACGATGGCATCAGTTGGGCAGTTCCGTTCTTCGGTTTCATCATGCTCATTGCACTCGGCGTCGATTACTCGATCTTCCTACTCGACCGCTTCCGCGAAGAGAGCATCAAAGGAAGCACGATTGCCGATGCCCTTCGGATTTCCATGGCGAAGATGGGAACTGTCATCATCACAGCAGCCATCATTCTTGCAGGTACGTTCGGTGCGATGATGCCGTCAGGTGTCCTGAGCCTCGTGCAAATCGCAACAATCGTCATTACAGGTCTCTTGCTATATGGTCTCATCATTTTGCCTCTTCTAATCCCTGCGATCACCGTATCGTTCGGCCGAGGTGTCTGGTGGCCATTCCGAGGGTAAGTGCCTAAAGCACTATACAAAGAATCCGTTCAGAACAGCAGACGCTGCTCCGAACGGATTCTTTTTTGTGATTGGATGCTTGGGTGTGAGGAGATAGCTTGTGTATGCTATTCGTGATGTGCCACAAACTGCACCTGATTGCGGAATTAAAATATTTATCTTTTACTTTCCAACCTCTCCCCGTCCCTCACTGAATATTTTTAAATTAATTCTTTCTCCCGTCTTTACACCCTCAAATTAATCAATATGTTGACTATATTATTAAAGGGTACTATAATTACGAAAGTCAACATGTTGATTAATTCTATTAGAGGGGGCAGAAATGTGGAAGATAAAGATACCCAACTGGCATACACCGCATTGGACATTATCCGTGTAGCTAACATATTGGAAAGACTAGGTGGAAAGTATGCGCTTGAAGCAGATCTAGACAGTGTACAGCAATACATGATTTTGTCGTTGTTAAACGCTGAACCTAATTTATCTATGGGAGATCTCCAGCAAAATACATTAGTGACAAAACAAGCAATCACAGGTGTTGTTGATCGTCTAAAAAAAGGAGGCTATTTGGAAACATACAAGGACTCAAAGGATCGTAGAATTACCCGCGTCCTTTTGACCGAGAAAGGTAAGAAGGCATTACAAGCTACAATACCTAAGAGGATTTCCGGGAATCAGGAAGCATTTTCTATTTTAAGCGAGGAAGAAATTTCCCAATTATCAGGGATTTTTTCTAAGCTAATCCTACATTTAAAGAATATATAGATTATTGGTACAGGAGAAGATATTACACATGACTAGTCAATTAAAGCGATTAAACTTTTCAATTTGTTTTATGTTAATATTTGCTACGATGAATTCGACAATGATGAATATTGCATTACCGAAATTTGCAGAGGAGTTTGTTTTAACACCTACTGAAGTGAGCTGGGTTACTTCAATTTTTAGTTTGATGTTTGGTATCGGGGCCGTTATTTTCGGGAAATTGGCTGACATCTATCCGATTCGACGCTTACTTGTAATTGGTATTATCATTTTCATGATCGGTTCATTGATCGGTTTTTTCACCACTAACTTCGGATTGGTTATCCTCGCACGAATTATACAAGGTTTTGGTGCAGCAGCGCTCCCGGCATTAAGTATGGTAATGGGACCTCGATTTTATCCACCAGCATTTCGTGGTAAAGTACTCGCAATGGTCTTTTCAATGGTTGCACTTGGGGCTGCAGCTGGTCCTATTTTGGGCGGTTTTTTAACAGATTGGTTTGGTTTGGAAGCATTATTCGCAATTAATTTCTTAAGTCTATTAGGATTGCCTATTTTTCTTAAGTATGCGCCTAAAGAAGAAACAAAAACTGGGACTTTCAATATTCTCGGTGCGATTATTTTTACGCTTGCGATTACTTCAATTTTAATGGGCATCAACGTTTCTAGTTGGCTACTACTTGCAGCAGCTGTTCTGCTATTTATTTTCTACTTGCAAAGTAATCGGACTGAAGATCCATTTATTGAGATTAAAATTTTTAAAAACCGCTCGTTCAGCTTAGTACTTTTAATGAGTTTTTTAAATACGATCACCTATATGGGAACGCTATTTATCCTCCCGCTAATGCTTTCAAAAGCGAACGGTTTATCAGCCAATTGGATTGGCCTCGTTTTATTCCCGGGTGCTCTTCTCACGGCGATATTGGGACCACAAGTTGGCCGTTTAATTCAAATAAAAAGTAGCCGATTCATCAACCAATGGGCTTTTGTTTTGATGGCTGTCGCTTGTTTGGGACTTTCTACAATAGTTGGGTTTTCTCCAATTTGGATCTCTATAATGACCATTTTCATATTTTTAGGTTTTACAGCGAATCAAACAGCATTTTCCAGTTATATATCACAAATTTTACCGCCCAATCAGATTGGAATTGGGCTGGGCTTATTCACTTTAATGACATTCTTGGCTTCCGCTATAGGTATTTCATTGTACGGTCGTTTCCTTGATTTAAAAAGCGGACATTGGAATATTTTGAACAGCTCTTCCTATGGCCCTTATAGCAACGCGTTACTTCTGGCAGCTATTGTTATGTTGTTAGCGATGATTGTCCTTGCTTTGGAAAAGAAAGTGAAAAAGGTTGAAGCGTTGTAGCATCCTCAATTTATAGGTGATACGCTAACTTTGTAAAGTGTACCCTTTGTAAAGGACTTTTTGAAAATAGCTAGGCTACTTGAAGAAGATGGTGTCTGTATTTTACAGGCATCATCTTTTTTAGGTTCCATTGACCACGCTAATGATTGTAATATAAGTTGAACTTCTTCTAGTGTTAACAACTCATATTTTGCCCAAATTAATAACAACTACCCTTATTCAACAATAAAATTGCCCGATTACAGCACAGTCCTTATCCCACAACTGCCCCAGATTCTTGAAGAGGGTTTTTGTTATTTTAACAATAATCTTTAGGCAGGATCCATAAGCTGCTTTAATTGTTCCGCCACTTGGTTATTCCCTTTTTCTACTGCTAATTCCAATGCAGTTTTCCCTTCATCAACTTTCGCAGCAACAGGGGCCCCATGCCTTATCAGAAGACTAATTAATTGGGTGTTATCGTCGTGAAACGCAGCAGTATGTAAGGCCGTATGACCATTGCTATCAAATATATCTGTTTTGGCTTTATTCTTTAAAAGAAGTTCAATAATCTCAAAATTCCGTGCCCCAGCAATGGCAGCATGAAGTGCTGTATTTGAAGGGATATACTCTACTTTAGAATGAGAAACTTCATCAACATCTGCATGAAAATCTAAAAGTATTTGTACAGAATTCACATATCCTAAATGTGATGCAAATCCTAGCGGAGTTAATCCTTGTACATTTTCAACATTTACCAACGAGGGGGTTGAAGTAAGGTTCTTTTTTAAAGCTTGAACATCATTTGATTCTAAACATTCGAATACCCCATTCACATTTGAATTCATAATTAAGTCCTCCTTAATTTTCAAGTTAAAGTAGCTCACCATATTAAATGTATTTCTCTGCAACCTTTTAAAGCTCCAACTTATTTCGTTAAATGGCCCGATTGTAGCTTAGCCCTTATGCATTAATCCCCCCATTTACTAAACAATTTCAATTCAAGAGTTATAGCCAAATGAAATTATAAATATCATTGCAATTAAAGATACAACGATAAAAGTCGTACAAATTAAAGTTATCACTGCGGTTAAACTTTTAGGTATGTTAGTCCGATTTTTCCAAGTGGCTACTAACAAAAAAATACTGAGTAAAATAATGATTAGAAAAATTGTTAAGAAAGCAGAACGTTCTTTAACCATATTCAACAATTTTATTGCACCTGCCTTTTCTTACATACATTGCTTAACTACTTGGCTCGATTGAAGGGTAACACGTATGCAGTTATCGCCCCCCCCTTTAACGGAGGAATCGATTAAATAGTTATTAAATCAAACTTAATTCATAATGGTAAAATTGTGTATCCCGCACATATCCGTTTTTTTCATATAATTTTTGAGCAGCATAGTTATCTGGTGCTGTCTCCAAAACAATACTTTTCGCACCTGTTTTAAGAGCATAATCTTTCGCCTTATGTAAAAGCACTTGTCCTATTCCTAGTTTTCGAGCTTCTAAATCAACAAACATGTCATTCAGTATCCATGCTTTTTTCATAGAGATTGATGAAAAAACGGGATAAAGTAATGTCAATCCCACGTACTTTTGATTGTTCTTAACAACAAATATTACGGATTCTTCATTTTCCAGACGTTCTTTTATGTATTTCTTAGCCCCCTCTAAATCTGATGGTTTTTCATAGAACATGCGGTATGAATTAAATAAATTTGATACACCTTCTAAATCCTCAATCGTAGCTTGATATGTTTCCATTTGAAATCCCCCTATCGGTTTTTAATTATACATTTTGTACCTCGGTTCGATAAATATTATTCCTAGAAATGACCCTGTTGTAGATAACCTCAGGCAACAGGCGTACCATTCTTAACGGGTTGTTGAGGTTGTAAAAGCACCACGTCATCTTCATCTAGAACACCACCAATTACCAAGACTTCGGACTTAAAGCCTGCGATACGTCTCGGCGGGAAGTTGACTATGGCTACTACTTGATTTCCTATCAGCTGTTCCGGCTCATACCTCTGCGTAATTTGGGCTGAAGAATGTTTAATGCCTATTTCTCCAAAATCAATTTCTAACTTAATTGCAGGCTTTCGCGCTTCTGGAAATGGATCTGCTTTCAACACAGTACCCACGCGAATATCCAATTTTAAAAAGTCTTCGATTGAAGCCAACACTATCACCTCATATTTTTATTTCAGCTCTAATTTTATGCTTTATATCAATTCAGCCAATTTGCGGAACATTCAATTCTATCTAAATTAATTATATCACTTTTATGCGAAACACCTAACATTCCTTACAAAACCTTACAAATTATAAGAAACTTCTAATCCCACGTTAATTGTGAGATTAGAAGTTCCAGTGTTAGATAATCGAGTTTTCACTTTCCTTTATACATAATCTCCCCCGCCACAACAGTCATGACGGTTTTCGCTTTCAGCATATCTTCGCTGTCCACAGTCAACAAATCACGATCAAGGATGGTGAAGTCTGCATCGAAACCTTTTGCAATTTTGCCGCGACTGTCTGCTTTGTCGATGGTCGCTGCACTTCCTGAAGTAAACAGAGCCACAGATTCATAACGGCTTAGTTTCTCTTCTGGCAGATACCCTTCGTGCGTTTCTCCCGGCTTCCGACGAGTTGCGGCTGCATAGATACCGAGCAATGGATTGACTTCTTCTACAGGGGCATCTGACCCTCCCCCGCAGATGAAACCACGGTCAATTAGCTTTTTCCATGCATAGGCCCAGTCTAATCGGTCCTTCCCAAGACGGTCTTCGGCCCATGGGAAATCAGACGATACAAATACTGGCTGGATGTCGAGGATGACCGGCAGTTTTTCTAGACGGTCAACTAGCTCAGCACTCAGTACATTAACGTGGATAATTCGATCCCGCTTCCCTTCTAGTGGCGGATTCGCTTCAATCGCATCAAGCACTTTTTCAACAGCTTTGTCTCCAATGGTATGCACCGCCACCGCTACATTGTATTTGCGAGCGAGTGCAATGTTATTCTGGATTTCTTCATTCGTCAAAACAGCCATGCCTGAGTTTTCAGGATCATCGGAATACGGCTTGCTTAATAACGCCGTCTTTCCACCTAGTGATCCGTCAATAAAGAACTTCATCTCTCCACCGTGTATCCATGGTTCATCATATGTTGCTTTATCATCCATTAATAACTGAAAGACCGTCGAACGGCGCAGCAAATGGGCACGGAACTTAATCTTTTCTTCCCCAATGACATTTCGGAACGCTTGTAACGGATCGCGGTAATCTGCATAATAGCCTAAATCATCCGTGACTGCCCCTGTAATCCCTCGTGCTAGCAAGTCTTCAACTGATACCTGCAATGCATGTGTGAGTGCTGCTTCATCTGGCACAGGAATGACCGCTTCTACCAGATCCCCCGCGCCTTCAAGTAACAGGCCTGTCGCCTCTCCCGAATCATCTCGAACAATAGTTCCATTATCAGGGTCAGGCGTGTCCCTCGTAATCCCAGCGAGTTCAAGAGCTTTCGAATTTGCGAGTGCAGTGTGACGGCATGTACGTTTTAAAAACATGGGAGACGCGCTGATTGTATCTAATTCGGAGCGTGTTACAATTCGGGAATCTGCGAAGTTATTTTCGTTCCACCCGTCCGCTATAAACCACTCACCTTCTATATGATCAGCAGCCGCTTCTTTTAAACGTCCAAGCATATCTTCTGCAGAAGTCGCATACGACAGATCTAATTGTAATAACCGACTACCGTGACCAATCATATGCATATGGCTATCGATGAATCCGGGATACATAACTGCCCCACGCAAATCCACGTCGTTGTCTGCTTGCGTTCGCAACATATCTAAGGTTCCTACTTCAATTACAGTTCCATCTTCTATCAACACAGCTTCTACTGTTTCGCCTTCTTTTAGCATCGTGTAAATAATGCCATTATGCCAGATTGTTTTCATATCCCCATCCCACTCCTTTTTACTTAGTGTACTCGCCACGACAACTTGTAGCAATATTCTGCTACAATGGAATTACTAGATTCAAGGAGGAGATATGCATGGAATTATCGGTGTACTTAGCAGGTGAAATCCACAGTTCGTGGCGTGATGAAATTAAACAAAAAGCAGCTGCACTTCGTTTGCCCGTGACGTTTTATGGTCCTATGGAAGACCATGACCGTTCCGACAACATCGGTGAGGAAATATTGGGGCAACAACACGATCCACTCGCAAAAGACGCAGCAGCATCGAGCTTCAATAACTTACGAACTGAATTGTTACTGAAGAAATGCGATCTCGTCATTGCTCTATTCGGTGAAAAGTATAAACAATGGAATACTGCAATGGATGCTAGTACTGCAGTCGCACTCAACAAGCCGCTAATCTTAATCCGCCCCTACGAGCATCACCATCCTTTAAAGGAACTATCTAGAAAAGCTCATGCCACTGTAGAAACACCAGACCAAGCGTTAAAGGCGTTGCAATATATTTTCGAGTGATCAAACTTTACACAATCTTTACACTGCCTTCATATCCCCTCAACACTTCAACTTTATACTGATGAAGAAGTTACAAGAGAGGGGCAGCGAGCATGACTACATTAACTAATTACCGATCAGCCACTCGATTGCGGGTCGTTGCACGAACGGAAGCGCCCGCAGCGATTTTCACAACGGAAGGTCTGAACGTTTGGTATGGAGATACTCACGCACTAAAAAATATCGATTTAACGATTTTTGAAAACGAAGTAACAGCTATCATCGGACCATCTGGTTGCGGGAAATCCACATACCTAAAAACATTAAATCGAATGGTGGAAACCAATCCAGCTGTCCGTATTTCAGGAACTGCCCAATTTAAAGAGACCGATTTACTCAACGGTACCGTCGAACTCTTACGCTCCGAAGTCGGTATGGTATTCCAAAAACCAAACCCGTTCCCTAAATCGATTTACGACAATGTCGCTTATGGACCGAAACTCCATGGAATCCGTAAAAAAGCAATATTGGACGAAATCGTTGAAAACAGTCTAAAAAAAGCTGCGTTATGGGATGAAGTCAAAGATCGTCTAACCGCAAGTGCGTTTGGACTATCTGGTGGCCAACAACAACGACTCTGTATCGCACGTTCACTTGCCATTGAGCCTTCCGTCTTACTCATGGATGAACCGACTTCCGCACTAGACCCGGTTTCAACCAATAAAGTGGAAGAATTGATTGGAGAATTGAAAAAAGACGTATCCATTGTTATCGTTACACACAATATGCAGCAAGCTGCAAGAATTTCCGATCGTACTGCTTTCTTCTTGAATGGTGAAGTGGTCGAATATGAACGGACTGAGGCCATTTTCGAGCGACCATCCAGTCACTTGACCGATGATTATGTAAACGGACGTTTTGGTTGAACAACGGACTATCTATTCCCTTATAACTTAGGGGAATAGATGGTTTTTTTTATTCAGAAAAAACTCCTACGTAAAACGGACTAGCATGATAGAATAGGAGTATCAAATCAAAAGATAATGAGGTGTACTGTGCGTAAAAAGAGCATTCGTACCTATTACATGAGAATCATAGCAGTGCTCTCGATCGGATTGCTTCTATTATTAGCGGGTGCTTATTTTTATAGCACCTCCTTGTTTGAACACCGAAGCGAAAAGCTCGTTGCCCAAACGGAAAAGGCACAAGTGATCGGTGAACTATCCGATAGCATTTCGAATCTCTTTTTTCGTAGTCGTGGATTTTACGCATTTAAATTAGAGCACGAACTAAAATTAGCTCATGCCGAACTTCGTCATATTGATGAATTAAATGATAAATTGAACACGATAGAGTTAACGAAACAAGAAAAGCAATTCACTACCGAAATTAAAGGTTTCATCTCTAATTTCGAACAAGTCATTCTCCCTAAAGCGATTTCATTCGTTGACAACGACGACTACAAGAGCTTACGTGAACTATCCAATAGTGGAACAAATTTGTCCGTCAATCAGTTCATCAAGTATGCCGGACAATACGAAATCCAGGCTCAAAACGCTCGAGATGAGTTTTACCAGCAATCTGAAAAACAGTTAAATCAACTCTATCTTGGCATTTTGTTCGTCGGGATTGCAGCTCTTCTATTTCTCATTTACTTTAATTGGCGTGTTTTGAGTAACTTCATAACACCGATTGAAGAAATGACAATTGCAACTGAGCGATATCTATCCGACGAAGACGTTAATTATGAACCTGAAGTTCGGCAAGATGAACTCGGCTCCCTATCTCGATCGTTTGCTGGGATGATGGGAACCATTCAAGTTAAAGAACAGGAATTACTTGCACAAAATGAGGAACTGATGTCTCAGCAAGACGAATTACTATTTCAACAGGACGAAATGTTCATCCAACAGAGAAAACTTGAAGATGCTCTTTCAGAAGCCCGTTATTCAAAAATCCGATTGGAACGCTATAACGGATTAAGTCATCAACTATCCTTCTCAGACGATGCAAAAGGAATTGCTACCTCCACACTCAATTACTTAGATACGATGTTCTTAATCGATCAGGGCGTCATCTATATGCCAACGAACGACGTGCATGTGCTACAAGGATTTACGGAAGAAGCATTTGAGAACTATCCTACAGAGTTAGCGCAACTAGCACTTGAACGTTTAAAGAAAGAACCTTATTTTCAGCTAGAACGAGTTGGTGAAGATGGTTCCATTTCCTATGACTTTTACGCAGCCCCCCATGTGGTAGACCACACGTTCAAAGCATTATTTGTTCTCAGTCGTTCATCGCATGAATTCACGGTAGAAGATCAGTCCGATTTGTTTAGTCTGGCCAATCGTGTTTCATTTGCGATTGACCGGATTGACCAACATCAATTGATCAGCAAAGAAAGACAGTTGAACCAAACGATTTTAGACAACTTGGAAGAAGGCATACATTTCATATCGAACGATGGTCTTCCTATGCAAGTAAACTATGCGTTGTCAGAGTTAATCAGCCAATCCAATGACACACTTTCCAACAAGAATTGGGCAAGTCGCTTGGCAAACCTAACCTCTGACCCCGATACTTTACTGCACTTTGTAAATGAGGCTCTGTCGGATGAAACGGATGAACTTGCGGAGACTGTTTATTCCATTTCAGGTCCTAAAGGTAAAGTGATTTCTCTCTACGGATCTCCTGTACACTATGAAGGACAACGAATTGGTACGCTATTTGTGCATAGGGATATCACACGGGAATTTGAAATCGATAAGATGAAAACCGAACTCGTCTCTACTGTGAGTCATGAATTACGGACACCATTGTCTAGCATTCTAGGATTCACGGAACTCCTGATTGGCAAAGAGATGGATAGCACGAGACGGGCACGTTACCTTGACGCTATCTATAAGGAAGCCAAACGTCTGACTTCACTCATCAATGACTTTTTGGATGTTCAAAGGATGGAATCAGGCAATCAGGAATACACTATGCAAGAAGTGGACATTACAGAAATTGCAGAACAAACGATACGGAACTTCCCTGTACAGGGTAACCATTCGATTAAGTTGCTGCCCGAAACGAAACAGACAATTTGCATGGCAGATTCAGATCGTTTGATCCAAGTGTTTACGAACCTCCTGAGCAATGCTATTAAATTCTCTCCTGATGGTGGTGATGTGTTGGTTAAACTTGTTACACAAGGCACTAATTTAAGAGTTACGATAAAAGACCAAGGCATCGGAATTCCAGCGTTTGATTTGAAACATATGTTTGAAAAGTTCTATCGATTCGATAATTCGTATCGACGTAAAATCGGTGGAACTGGACTGGGTCTTGCGATTTGCCGCAAGATTATCGAAAAACATGACGGGGAAATTGTTGTGGAGTCTGAGGAAAACGTCGGCACTGCTGTAAGCTTTACGATTCCATTAAAACCATCTCAGACGAAATTGCCTGAACGATCCGGTTTGCCTGCAATCGTAGTTGTAGAAGATGATTCAAGCATCGCTCTATTGTTAGAGGAAGAATTGAAAGCACATGAATACGAAGTCGTTCATTTTAAAGACGTAGCTAGCTCTTTCACCTACGCTAAAGAATACCAACCAGATTGCATGGTTATCGATTTAATGTTGCAAGAGGAGCTGACAGGTTGGGATTTGATCCGTATGTTGAAAGACGATGCAGAGACACGAAACATCCCAATCATTATTTCTTCAGCACTTGAACGTGAGGAAGAGCTGACGCGAAAATTCGGAATCAGTCATTACATGACAAAACCTTATCCACTTCGTACGCTCTCCGAAACCGTTGCGAATACGTTGAAAGTCGAGGATGGGCGTATCTTATATCCATCAAACGAGTAAGAGAAAGCTACTAGAAACAGCCTGTATCAGTTGCTGTTTCTAGTAGCTTTTTGTTTGTAAAAGAATCCTAACGCATCTTTACATAGCCTTTACAGTTCTCCCATACTTCCTTTACAATCACTCCCTATACTAAAGGTTGAAAGTACATTCTTTCAAAACGTACACAAAGGGGAGAACATTCATTGATTAAAATGATTCGTAAAACCGTCCTAATCGGAGCCGCAGCACTCGCACTAACCGCGTGTAGTCAAAACAAAGAAGAAAGCGGTACAGCTTCTGCCAATGAATCGAAAGCACTCGAAGGTAGTGTTCTGGTCGATGGATCTGGCACCGTCTACCCTCTCATGGCAAAACTTGCTGAAAACTACATGTTGGAAGAACAAGAAGGCGTTTCTGTAGAAGTAAGCCGTGCTGGTACAAGTGCCGGTTTCAAAAAGTTCCTAGTTAAAGACGGAACAGATTTCAATGATGCATCCCGTCAAATAAAAGATGAAGAAACACAAGCTGCTAAAGAAGCCGGCATTGACGTGAAAGAACTTAAGCTAGCGCTCGACGGGCTTACATTCGTTGTGAACAAAGAGAATGATTGGGTCGATCAGTTGACTCCTGAACAACTAATTCAGATTTTCACAGCTGATGGACATGTAACAAAATGGTCAGATTTGGATCCTTCATGGCCGGATGATGAGATTAAAGCCATGGGACCAAACGAGAACCACGGCACTTATGAATTCTTCTATGAAAAAGTATTGGAAGAACAAGACTTGAAAGAATCGGTAAACTTGCAACAAGACTACTCAACACTTGTATCACTTGTTTCTGAAGACAAAAATGGAATCGCATTTTTCGGATTTGGCTATTATGCAGGTAACCAGGAGAAATTGCAGGCAGTTCCTGTTGACTTCGGTGCTGGCCCGGTTGAACCGTCTCTTGAAACAATCGCAGAAGATGGCGATTACGCACAATTTACACGTCCCGTGTTTACGTATTTAAATGTCGGCCATGCAAAAGAAAAGCCACAAGTACTCGATTATGCTAAATATGTATTGGAAGAAGCCAATAAGGTTGCAGGCGAGACTGGATTTGCTCCGATTCCTGAAGCTGAAAGCAAAGAGAACTTAGACTATCTGAACACACTCAGTAACGAGTGATACTCGCTACGCTTGGACCAAAGGAGGACGTGATTGATGGCACCTGAATCAGAAGTCAACTCGAGTCGTGAAGTTCGTAATCTCATCCGTAGCAACCAGAATCAGAAGACACTCAGAAAATCTGTGGAATCCTGGATTCCTCGTTTTCTATTTCTACTAGCATTTCTTTCGGTTTTAACAACTGTAGGAATACTCATAATTCTAATGACAGAAACAGTTGAGTTCTTTAAGACGGTACCTCTACTGGACTTTTTCACAGGTACTGTTCTGAAACCACTGAGCCAAACACCTGAATTTGGTATCTTACCACTTGTGATGGGGACACTCGTTTCCTCCGGCATTGCTCTATTGGTTGCTGGACCAATCGGGATCATGGCAGCGATCTTTTTAAGCGAATATGCTTCACGACGTGTTCGTAGCATCCTGAAACCAGCTCTTGAATTGTTGGCAGGTGTTCCGACCATTGTCTACGGGTTCTTTGCTTTCACGTTTATAACGCCGCTACTGCGACAATGGATTCCTAGTTTGGAAGCGACCAATATTTTAAGTCCTGGTCTTGTAATGGGGATCATGATCATTCCAATGATCGCTTCTCTTTCTGAAGACGCTATGCAATCCGTTCCTGAAGCAATGCGTGAGGGATCTGCAGCGCTTGGTGCTACTAAACTAGAGACTGCACTGAAAGTGGTCGTTCCCGCCGCCCTTTCCGGTATTATTGCATCATTCGTTCTCGGTGTCTCACGCGCCCTTGGAGAAACGATGATTGTTGCGATTGCGAGTGGTAGCTCTAAAAACTTCTCATTCAATATTACAGAATCCATGCAGACGATGACTGCATACATCGTTGAAGTGACAAGCGGGGATGCCGCTGCCGGCTCAACCGTCTACTATAGTCTGTATGCAGTCGCCATGACACTCTTCGTCATCACATTAACGATGAATGTAATCGCCGGTAAAATCTCACGAAAGTTCAGGGAGGTGTACTAACTTGTTACATACCGGACAACGTACTTCAAGTCCATCCCGTATCCGCTTCCGCCTTCTGGCTGATCGCTCAGCGAAATGGATTTTTGCAGCGGCCGCTCTGTTTGGCATCTTCATCATGGGGGTCCTGTTGGTCAGGATTACTTCTGAAGGCGCAAGTTTTTTGTCGCTAGACTTCCTGACAGGGCGGTTTTCAACTCTTCCTGAACGCGCTGGAATTATGGGAGCCATTCTCGGGACCTTCTGGCTCCTCCTAGTGGTCGTTCCTGTAACCATGATCATCGGGATTGGATCCGCCATCTACTTGGAGCTCTATTCAAGAAGTGGGAAGCTGAAAACGTTCATCCAGACCAATATTGGAAATCTAGCTGGTGTTCCATCCATCGTCTACGGGATTCTCGGATTGACAGTTTTTGTACGGGCGTTTGAACTTGGTGGAGTAGTTCTCGCTGGTGGCCTTACCTTATCCCTACTCATTCTCCCTATTGTCATTGTCGCAGCTCAAGAGGCTCTACGTTCAGTGCCCAGTCAGCTCGGAGATGCATCGTACGCACTCGGTGCTTCGAAGTGGCAGACCATTCAATCGGTTATTTTACCTGTTGCCCTACCTGCAATCCTGACAGGGGCTATATTAGCTCTTTCCCGGGCCATAGGAGAAACCGCCCCACTCGTTGTTCTTGGTATTCCTGCATTGCTCATTCCATTTCCAGGAGGGATTTTAGATCGTTTCACCGTGTTGCCTATGCAAATCTATTATTGGACATTGGATGCGGCACTCGTTTCTGAATATGCTCATCTAGCTGCAGCTGCAAGTATCGTGTTATTGATAAGCTTATTTCTTCTAAATGGATCTGCAATCTATTTACGCAACAAATACAAGATGAATATTTGAAAACGCAAAAAACGCTAACTTCCAATTCAGGAGTTAGCGTTTTTTTATAAGCTTACGGTCCCTTCTAGCACTTGTTTAACGAGCGCAACAAGCTCCGAAGGACTAAATGGTTTTGGCATGAAATAGTCCGCTCCAAAATGTGCAGCTAAATCCCTATCCGACTGTTGCGCTTTTGCAGTGAGCATGATAATAGGAATTCCAAGAGCGAGGGGTTGCAAGCGTTCTAACACTTCAGGTCCTGTCAATTTAGGCATCATATAATCTAACAGAATGACGTCATATTGACCTGTTGCTGCCTTATCGAATCCTTCTTGACCATCTTGTGCTTCTTCTACAGTATATCCTTCAAAAGAAAGTGTATCAGCGATCAGCATACGTAAGATTTCTTCATCGTCGATCACCAATATCTTTTTACTTTCTTCCATAAGCGTTCCTCCCGATCAGGTCAATTTGTTTAGAACAAACGCGATGCTAAGTTCTGAATCCTGGATAGGATTTCATTCTTTTGGAACGGTTTCATCAGATAGTCATCTGCTCCGAGCCAGAGTGCAGATTTAATGTCCTCTTCACTCGTCCGTGCAGTCATCATTGAAACCAAGATATTATTTGCATCCGTTCTACGTTTTAAGCGTTCCAACACTTCCAACCCATCCATAACTGGCATTATTCCGTCGAGAAGAATGATGAAGTGCGTATCGGGATCATACCAATCTGCTGCTAAAAACGAAACACCATCTTCAAACAACTTTACGGATAACTCAATGTCTGGTAAGTTCCATCCAGTGAGTTCTTCTTCCAACATCTTACGGATAAGAAGGTCATCGTCTACGATGATGACTTGAAGTTTCCGTTTCACTTGTACAAGATCTTTATCGAACAATACATTTCGGTTACGTCCTGTCCGTTTTGCCTGATAAAGTGCTTGGTCTGCCTCTAACAGCAGCTTGCTTAGTTCTCCTTCATATTGCGTGATTCCGGCTGAAAATGTAACAGAGAACGAACGATCCCCGTCTTCAAAAACTAACTGATTGAAGGTCTCTCGTAGTCGTTCTACGAATACGTTCGCTTCTTCCTGGTCCCCTGTCAGAAGCAATACAAATTCTTCTCCTCCGTACCTGAAAATATAGTCGGTCTCCCGCTTTTCCGCCAAGGCAATCTTACTGAACGCTATCAAAACTTCGTCTCCAGTTTGATGTCCATATGTATCATTAACGTTTTTAAAATGATCCAAGTCCATCATGATGACTGAAAACGGAGCACCTGAACGTTGGTTTAAACGTTCACTATACTTCAGTATTTCGTCTAAACGCTTACGATTTCCTACACCCGTTAACCCATCCGTTGTAATGGATTGACTAATTCCTTTACGCAACTTATCTCTGTTGAACAAATACGGTAAAAATAATTCCAACTCCAATGGTTTTTTGATGAAGTCCATTAAACCTGCTTGATAGGCTCGGCTAACTGCTTCATTAGAATTATCACTGCTCATTAATATAGAAACCACTTGGCGGCTTGCTACCGTGTCACAAATCTTCTCGAATACTTCTAGTCCTGTCATGTCAGGAAGGTGCAAATCGATCATCACCATATTAGGTTGCATATCGTAGAACAGTTGAATACCACGTGTCCCATTCATCGCTACAAGCACTTGAGCACCTAGATGCTCGAGAAGTTCCTTGACGAACGAGACAAATTCCAAATCATCGTCAATGATTAAGATGAATGTCTCTTGGTCAAAGTGATTGGCGTATACTTCTGGCACCATAATTTCTCTGCTTTTCTTCTTGTTACCGTCTATTAATAATCGGATATTTTTCTTAAAATTCTTCAACGAGGACACTGGGATACCAGATTCATCGTCCGGTGATAATATTTCTAAATGCGCAGTACAAAACTCCGCTAAATCGTTTAAACCAATCGTCCCTGCAGTTCCTTTCAATGTATGAAGAAACGCATAAAGTTCAGACTCATTCACGAATTTCTTCGTATCCCATTGCGCAAAAGAAGACTCAATCTTATCAACGAGTAGTTTTCGATACTTATCGTAGTCCACCCACGCACCTCCTCATTCCCAAATACCTTCTGTCTGTTGTTGTCACGCAATTCTTTCATAACACTAACTTGTAAAAAAGAACTGAAGCCCTTTTTAATACGGGAACTTCAGTTCTTCATAAAGACGATTTACTCTAATCCCATTTCTTTCGTGACTACAGTCACAATCCGGGCACTATAGCTTTCACACGCTTCCGTTGTAGGTGCCTCGACCATCACACGTACCAACGGCTCTGTTCCAGAAGGACGTACGAGAACACGGCCTTCTCCAGCCATCTCCCTTTCCACTTCCGTAATGATAGCAGCGACTTTTGCGTTATCTGTTACTGCATGTTTATCCGTCACACGGATATTCACTAGCTTCTGAGGATAAATAGACATACCACTCGTTAACTCTGAGAGCTTCTTGCCCGTACGCTTCATAATATTCACAAGCTGAAGTCCAGTAATCAGACCGTCTCCTGTAGTGTTGTAGTCTAACAATACAATGTGGCCTGATTGTTCGCCACCCAAATTGTAATTACCTCGTCGCATTTCTTCTACCACGTAGCGGTCACCAACTGCAGTCTGAGCGCTTTGAATTCCTTGTTCCTCTAAAGCCTTATAGAATCCAAGATTACTCATAACGGTTGAAACGATCGTATCGGAATTCAATGCCCCTTTAGAGTGAAGGTAGTTACCGATAACGTACATGATTTGGTCTCCATCCACGATAGCACCTGTTTCATCTACAGCAATCAGGCGGTCTCCATCACCATCGAATGCAAGTCCGATTTGGGCATTTTTCTCAAGAACCAGTTTTGCAAGCTCTTCTGGATGTGTCGAACCCACGCCATCATTAATATTTAATCCGTTAGGAGACGCACCCATCGTTGTTAAATCCGCTTCAAGATCTGCAAACACGTGTGTCGCAATTGTAGAAGTAGCACCGTGTGCGCAATCGAGAACAACATGCATGCCTTCAAAATCACCATCTATTGTTTGTTTCACATATTGATTGTATTTTTGACAGCCTTCGAAGTACTCAGTGATGGTTCCAACATCCCCGCCTGTAGGCCGCGGTAACGTATCTGTTTCAGCATTCAGCAGCTGTTCAATTTCAGATTCAAGATCGTCCGACAACTTAAAGCCGTCTGCTCCAAAGAATTTAATGCCATTATCTTCGACTGGGTTATGTGAAGCTGAAATCATAACTCCCGCTTGAGCATTCATTGCTCTCGTCAAATATGCAACTCCTGGTGTACTAATAACACCAAGCGTCATGACTTCTACACCAGTAGATAAGAGCCCTGCAATTAAAGCACTTTCTAGCATTTGACCTGAAATTCGAGTGTCTTTTCCAACGAGAACACGTGCTACTTCCGTGGAATGTTGCGTGAGGACATGACCGCCAAAACGTCCTAGCTTAAATGCCAATTCTGGAGTCAATTCTGTATTAGCAACGCCTCTTACACCATCCGTACCGAAATACTTAGTCATTTTCATTCTCCCTTTCGATCCTATCCATTCTGCTATCCTAATTACGCTTGTTCAACCAATATTGAAATATCTTTAAAGTTAACTTCATACTGAACTCCTGGAGGTACTTGCACAACTATTGGCAACACTTGTTCACCTATATGATTCACATTACTTGCATCTGCGTAAATTGAAACGTCAGATTCTGTTAAAGCGTCAATTACTTTTTCTTCACCTGTAACGGTGACAGCCGCCTTTTCATCAGACGGCCTCAATATTTCCCCTGTAAAACTCTTATCTAAACCTCGCAAACCAATTTCTATTCCAGAAAACATACGAGTCTTTTTACTGCTTGTTGTAGTATTTGGCTCGCCTGCTGGTGTTTCTTCCGTTGCTACATCCGAGTTTGTTGAACCATCACTGGAGGGTAGAGATGCCTCGTCATCAGGTTGGTCCTCGTCCGCATTCTGATCTTGCGCTTCAGGAGACACTTGGACATCTATAGTTACATTCACTTTGTCCAAGGACATTTTGGCAATACCTTTAGGCTTATTTAATTCTACTGATTGTTTGCCATTTCCTGATAGGTCACTGACATCCACGTCAACAGTAACCTGCTCAATCGTATCTACTAATTTTCGCGGACCATAGAGTGTCGTTGTTCGTTCGTCAGCTGTTATGGAGTTAATAGTTACACCCTCTTTAGGTGTCCCTTTTTGTTTTACAACAATAGGTACGTCTTTATGATACGCTTCTACATCGACTTTCACAGTAACTTCTTCCGGTTCGATGGAAACATTCAATTTATTTAAGTCACTATCAAGTACTCGAACCCTACCTTTTTGTTCGAAGGATTTGTTAATTCCATTTTCACCTGAAACAGAAACTTTTACAAAGCTAATTGCATCAACAATACTTTTAGCGCCTGTGACTTCAATTGTAGATGGGTCAACTTCCATTTTCACTAACTCATAATCTTCTGCCAACAACTTATCATTCATTTCCGGATCGACTCTGAACGACTGTGTGATTTTCTCTTCAATGTTCACTTCAATTGTTGCAGGGTCTAATTTAACATCAATTTTATCGGAAATGTTCTCATGCTGGATTTGAACCGTATGGCTACCCATTGGCATACTCCGCAGGTCTACTTTTAGAACGAAGTCTTTCAACAATTTAGTTGTTTGCACTAAATTTGCCGGTCCTTTGATGGTCATGTTGACGGTTTCAGGAACCCCTGTCACAACGAGGTTTTCATTGTCATAATAAACTTCCACAGGCACATCACGAATGCTGTCCATCGAATCCCCTATATTTGCAAGAGACGATTTGTCTTGGTCTGCACGCACTGAGAAAAAAAGAAATAGTGCGAGTGCAAGTGCTGTCAATCGAAGAAACCAAGGACTATCCATAAACTTATCCATTTTTCCGCTTCCCCCATTTCCAAATGGAGTTCACAGCGCTAGCTGCTGTCATATCTCCGAACCACGCGAGACGGACAATTTTTTCGAATTCTTCCATTGTAACATTGCGATTAATATCTCCATCACTTGTTACACTAACTGCACCTGTTTCTTCAGATACGATAATTGTGAATGCATCTGTTACCTCACTTATACCTAGGGCGGCCCGGTGGCGTGTTCCCAACTCTTTAGAGATGAATGGACTTTCCGATAGCGGTAAATAACAAGCCGCTGCCGCAATTTTATTTTTTTGAATAATAACGGCTCCATCATGCAACGGTGTATTCGGAATGAATATATTAATGAGCAATTCAGATGAAATATCAGAATTCATGCCGATGCCTGTCTCAATATATTCGCTGAGTCCAGTTTCTTTCTCTACTGTAATGAGCGCTCCGATCCGTCGTTTTGCCATATAGCTAACGGACTTTGTAAATGCAGTGATTAGACGATCGCGTTCTTCTTCTTCCTGCATTTGTGTGCGGGCAAACAAACGGCCTCGACCGAGCTGTTCAAGTGCACGGCGTAACTCCGGTTGGAAGATAATGATAACCGCTAAGAAACCGAATGTCAGAACTTGTTCAACCATCCATTTCAACGTATTGAGTCCTAGCAGATCCGTCAAAATCCTGACAATTAGAATTACAAAAATACCTTTTAATAATTGGACCGCTTTTGTGCCTTTGATAATTGTGATGAGTTTATACACAACAAACCAAACAAGAAGCACATCCAAAATGGCTTTCAGGACTTCAATAGCATTCATATTTGTAATCATTCCCCAATCAGGCATGCGCTTCCCCTACCTTTGTAGACAATTTTTCACTGATTTTAGTATAGCATAACGCGTTCACATCATGCTGTACTTAGACGGAAACGACTCTATTCAAGTTCCCAGGATGACCGAATAAGCGAACGGTGTATGTACCCGTCGCTTATTCAGAATCCTGATTTTCGGATTTGTCTGGGGTCAGACCCTGGAATGCTGTTTTCATTTTGTACCATAGCCAATCGAATAATTCGTCGATTTCCTCTATATTACCTGTAACTACAGCTGTGGAGGCCATGTACTTCTCCCCTCTTATGACGGTTACATTTCCATCCACCTGTCCTTCGATACGCAAGTCCCCATTTTTTACGACAAGGTCTCCTTTTACCACTTCACCTACCGGCACAACGACAGTATCCCCTTCAATGACAAGGTTAGGTTGCGTAGTGACTGAAAACTGATCATTTGTATTATAACTAGAGAAGAGTGCTGCGCTCATCAATATAAGAAACAGGGATGCAGCAAATAATACAGGGTGTTTATGCAACCAACGGTTCACACCCGTCTTCTTTTTTTGTTTGACATCTTGTGGCAGTCGGTCCATTACACCCTCTGTAAATCCAATAGGCGCTTGAATCGGCGTTGCTAATTCTAGTAGTGCCACAGCCTCTGTTAACTCATTAAATAATTCTTGGCATTCATTGCACGTTTTGAGATGCTCCATCAATACCTGTTCTTGTTCCGAAGTACTGTCACCATCCAGGTATTCGTGCATATAGTGGACAACTTCTTCCGGACAGTTAGTCATCCTTACCCCTCCTACATTGTACCTATCTGTTTTCGTAATGCATCCCGTCCTCGATGTACTCGTGTTTTCACAGTGCCAAGAGGAAGTTCTAAAATGTCTGCAATCTCTTGTAATGGAAGTTCTTCCATATACCTAAGGGTGATAACCGAACGATACTTTTCAGGTAAACGACCGATTTCGTATTGAACGCGTTCTTGCGTCTCCATACGTTCAACTACTTCTTCAGGGAGATCTTCAGCTGCTGCAATTTGCGAGTACATATCAAGCCCTTCTGTACCCGGAACTTGTGCATCGAGTGAGTAATCCGGTTTCTTTTTCCGAATTCTATCGATACACAGATTGGTCGCAATTCTAAATATCCACGTTGAAAATTTCCGTTTCTGATCAAACGTATGCAAATTCGAATACGCTCTCAAAAAAGCTTCCTGTGCAATATCCTGTGCTTCTTCTCGACTGTTAAGCATCCTATAACAGACATGATATAAGCGGTGCTGAAATAACAGAACGATTTCTTCATAAGCGCTCTGATTTCCTTTCAACACCTTGTTTATGTGTTTATTGATCAATTCATCCAAAGACTCTCATCCTCCGCTTCTGCTGCGGCTGTCCCTTCTATACGGATGAAGGGGTCTACAGGTTTCATTAATTTTAATTTCATTTTACCAAATTTTATAAAATATATCTTCAATTTCTAGAATTTTTCCAAAAAAAGAGCCATGCATTTGACTGCACGACTCTTTTTTTGTGAATACGTATGAAATTATAGAAGTTTTTCGCCGAACAATGAACCGATCAAACCGACTGCGACGTCTGCTGTTGCATTTTTGTCGTCTAAGATAGGATTCACTTCTACAAACTCAGCAGAAGTGAGCAAGCCTGAGTCCTGTAACATTTCCATCGCCAAATGACTTTCACGGTAACTGATGCCACCTGGAACCGGAGTCCCTACACCTGGTGTATATAGAGGATCTAACCCATCTAAATCCAATGAAAGATGAAGACCATCTATATTTTTAGCTGTTAAGTACTCGATAGCCTGGTTCATGACAGCTGTCATCCCATCGCGATCAATTTCATGCATAGAGAATACTTTGATTCCTAAGTTCTTGATGACTTCGCGTTCGCCAGGATCGACAGAACGCGCACCAATAATCACAACGTTTTCAGGCTTAATTTTCTGACCGTCTTTATAGATATTCACAAGACGTTCGTGGCCCATCCCAAGACTGACCGCGAGCGGCATCCCGTGGATGTTTCCTGAAGGGGAAGTTTTTTCTGTATTGATATCCGCGTGTGCATCATACCAAATGACTCCCAGATTATTGTACTTCTCCGAGAGTCCTGCGAGAGTTCCAATCGCCATACTATGATCACCACCAAAAACGAGTGGGAATTGTCCAGTTTTCGTTAACTCAGCTACACGCTCTGCAAGTTCTGTACAGGCATTTGTAACTTCGTCCAAGTTTTTCAATCCATCACGATCTTGTCCAATACGTTCTCCCGCCGGAACAGATACGTCTCCTGTGTCCGTCACATGGTGACCGATTGCTTCTAAACGAGCTACGGCACCTGCATAGCGAATTGCGCTAGGTCCCATATCAACGCCTCGGCGACTTTGACCATAATCGAGTGGAACACCTACTAATGAAATATTTAAGTTGTTTTCCATATCTATTTCCCCCTGATGTAATCTTTATCTGACAACTCCATTGTATCTGCTTCACTCCAATGGCTCAACCACGCAAATTTTAGAATAATTATTCAGTATTTCGATGTATTTCCGAAAAACGGTCCAGGAATTCAGGGATCCCAATAGCAGCAAGTGGGCGACTGTAGAAATACCCTTGTCCTTCTCTACAACCGAGTAACTTGACGATGTGTGCCTGTTCGGCCGTTTCAATTCCTTCGGCTATGACATTCATTCCTGCGGTATCTGCCATGGTTACAATTGCCTTTATGATGGCACGGCTATTTTCACTCGTTTCAACGTCTTTAACGAAAGACATGTCTATTTTTAATGTCTCTGCGGGAAATTCCTTAATATAGCTAAATGAGCTAAAACCAGTTCCGAAATCATCGATTGATACAACAAATCCTATATCTCTCAACTGTCTAAGGGTTGAACTCATTTCTAATCGATCCGCAAACGCGCTCTCTGTGACTTCCATCTCAATGATCGCCGGAGCGATTCCGGTTTTTTCTAACAATGAGCGGATAAAAGGTATTAGATCCGGGCTTTCCAATTGAACCGCTGATAGGTTAATGGCAACTGTCATAGGCGTTGTGCTAATCGTCTGTAAGTAGATGGCGTATTGGAATGCCTCTGTCAAAATCCATTCTCCAAGTGGAATGATCATTTTCGTTTCTTCCGCTAACCCAATGAACTTATCGGGAGGTATTCTCCCAAGATCCGGATGCTGCCATCTAACTAATGCTTCAAATCCAACGACTCGCTCTTTTCCCAAGTCAACTTTCGGTTGATATTCCAAAATGAAATGCTCTTCTTTCACACTTTTTCGTAATTCGTTTTCAAGAATAATACGATCCAACGATTTAGAGTACATATCCGGAACGAAGATCGCACTTCCTGAACCTCCTTGCTCTTTGACGAATTGCATCGCTTGCTCTGTAGTTGTAATCCAGCCGGGTACTTCTGTGGCATGAATTGGATATACAGATAACCCGCAGCTGACGGAAGGATTGTACCACTGCCCTGCCACTTCAATAGGTTCTTCTATAACTTTTTGCAACGCGACCGTCCATTCAAACAATTCATCAACAGACTTACCACTACTCATGACAAATGCAAACTCATCACCTGCTATTCGTCCACATACAGTATCGTTTAGATGCATTGTGAGTCGCTGTGCTACTTTTGTTAGAATTTCATCGCCTCGATCATGACCAAATCGTTCATTGGCATATCGTAGCTTATCAATATTCATGTGCACGAGACCTAGTAATTCATCCGAACTAGTTACACGTTCAATCTCAACGAACAACTCTTTTACAAAAGCTCTTCGATTTAATAAACCTGTTAATTGATCGCTTGATGATAAGTCTAGAATAAGTTTTTCTTGTTTTTTCAAGTCGGTATTGTCATGCATAACTAAAACGTTGTATCCCACAAATTCTCCTTGAGATTCAATTCGTGACAAGTTTCCGCTCATATACAAAATAGAGTTGTGATTTACCGTTAAACGGAACTCTATTAAAGCGCTATGTTCATCTGTCTGATTGACCTGGTTCAGGGCATTCTTTACGTTTACTCGATCCTCATAGACCATAGCATTTAAAACGTTCTGGTCTTGGCCACCCAACAACTTTTCTACTGACGGTGACTGATAATGAATTGTGCCTTTAGCATCTAGCACCGCAATATAGTCCCCTGAGTTTTCTGTAATTAGACGATACAACTCCGCTTGTTTACGTAAAGTATCTTCTATGTTTTTCTTTTCCGTTATATCATGTCGAATTGAAATATATTGTTTAGGAATCCCTTTTTCATTTAAGAAAGGAACGATTGTCGTGTCTACCCAATAGAGAGAACCGTCTTTTGCACGATTACAGATTTCACCTTGCCAAATCTGTCCTTGCCCAATTGTCTTCCACATCTTCTTAAAAAAAGATTTAGGATGAAACCCTGAGTTAACGATACGCTGATTTGTTCCTACAAGTTCCTCCTGAGTATACTTTGACAGAGTTGAGAAGAATTCGTTTGCATATATAATCTCCCCAGTTCTATCGGTAATGGCCACAATTGCAGAATTATCAAGAGCCTTTACGATATCATCTAGCAGCTGAGAGGCCTCTAATTGTGGTTGGCGATTAACTAGGTTACGAATCATATGCTGATAGTCCGTCATATGCCACCTCTTTCATCCAGACGTTTCCTGGAAGTTATGTATTCTTTATTTAATAGGTAGAAACAAAAAAACCCTATCCGCTTTTCAGGGAAGGATCATGTTCGTTTACATATTAATTTTGGATTGTAAAAATTGCTTTTAGTATTACTCGCAAAGGTTTAAAAATGGCTGGGGTAGCTGGATTCGAACCAACGAGTGACGGAGTCAAAGTCCGTTGCCTTACCGCTTGGCTATACCCCAATAATTAAAAAAATCGGCTCATCTCTGCGCCGGATACCTACTACTTATTATAACCACTTATTCTAGAAGTATACATAAAGATGGTGGTGGGGGACGGATTCGAACCGCCGAACCCGGAGGGAGCGGATTTACAGTCCGCCGCGTTTAGCCACTTCGCTACCCCACCATTTGGTTGGTATATAATAAGCGCACATGATGACTCCGCTTATTTGCTATGTATTACTGGAACAAACATGGTGACCCCTACGGGATTCGAACCCGTGTTACCGCCGTGAAAGGGCGGTGTCTTAACCGCTTGACCAAGGGGCCATACTATTGCTGAACTTTCGACAGCTATTATGTACAACTTACTGGAGCTTCCAACCGGATTCGAACCGGTGACCTCTTCCTTACCATGGAAGCACTCTACCTACTGAGCTATGGAAGCATAGGCATGGAAAATGGCTCCGCAGGTAGGACTCGAACCTACGACCGATCGGTTAACAGCCGATTGCTCTACCACTGAGCTACTGCGGAAAAATAATATTAGTATTTATCGAACAACGAAAATTATATCAATACTCTCATGAGAAAGCAATCTATTTTTTCTGAAGTAAGGTATCGTCAATTGACGACTTTTACATAATAGCACGGGTCCGCATAACGGTCAAGCCTTCATCATAAAGTACAGTAATCCCGTTTGAAAGGAGCTCATTATGATTAAAAAAATTCTGTGGGTCTGTATCCTTTGTATACTTCTTTTCGTACTGCTGCCTTCTTCTATAACAGCTCCGAAAGTATTGAACGTATTCAAACTGACTGAAGATCCTGATGTTATCGTCAGAGGGATGTCTGGTTCTGCACTGACGGTGGATATTTCTTTTGGAGACACCCCTCTTGAAAACTGGATAAACGAATTAGATGCCCCTTATCCTCTACTGCTAGTAGACATCGCTTGGGCTAAGCGATTCTCTGATTCGTCTGCACTCATTAAGAAAAAAAATATTCCTGTCGCCTTGTTAGGCAGTGAAGGTGATTTGTACGAACAAAATCCAGAACTATTTGCTAAACAAATAGAAGAATTCACAGAGCTCTTTGGAAGAAAACCTTTGTGGTTCCGTACGAGCGATGAAGTCTTTCCAAAAACACTTCAAGAAATGGCATGGAAACACGAAGTCAATTCACTTGGTTCCACGCTCCGTTGGAAAGGTGGGAAACTTCCAACCCCGAAAGACGGTGAAATTTTAACTGTAGCACTTGAACGGAAGGCCACCATTACTTTTGAGGATATAGAACGTCTACGCGCTAGTCGAGAGTTTCACTCTGTGGAAGATGTCTTATTCCCAACAGATATCAAAACGAAAAAAATCCCTGAATAACAAAAGACGAACAACTAGCAAATTTGCCAGTTGTTCGTCTTTTGTTATTTCACATTCGCAGCCTTTTGTTTTTTGCGTTCTGCTTTACGTGCATCCAGTTTTACTTTATCCTCATCAGATTTCCTATTGTACTTCGGCAATGCTAAGAGTTGATAAGAATTGACCGCAATTAGCGGGAATAGCATAATTGTTACCCATGTATCTACGTCCCCGTTGCGGACCATTAACGCTGGTAGCCACTCAACAGTTGTAATGACAATCATGAAGAACAACGCAGAAATCAAAATGTGCTTTTTCGTCCATTGAGCTTTAAACCAGGCTGTTACTGCAGCAGTTCCTACAAGAATCGCAAGCAATACCATATATAAAACAGTTCGCCCTGTATCATCTGAAGTGAGGCGGAATCTGAAAAAGACAAGGTCAAAAAGAACAACGATGATTAATAATAATTGTACCCAGTTCCAAAGTGTCAACGTTCTAAACAAGTTGACTCCGAACTGATGAATGGTCAAATAAGCGAAAAACCCCATTTGTGCAATGACACTCATCGTAAATCCTAGAAATACCATCCAGAGAAAAGCGCCTAAGAACTGAACATACTCTCCTGTTGAAATGTAAGAGTAAAAGAAATCCCAACGGACAATTAGTCCAACAAGTCCTGTAATTGCGCCTCCTAGAAATAGAGCACGTATGAAAAACTTCATCCAATTTCGTATAGTCACAGCCATGTTCCTCCGTTTTTTTTACTCGTTCTAGTGTAACAGCGATTCACCGAAAAATCTATTTCATTCAACGGTCTTTGCATAATCTACGCAAAGTTGTGAACAATAATTGAAAAGCCAGTGGAGGGATTTTAAAATCATGAAGAAATTATCGATGTATCTGCTCCCTGTCCTAATCGTCTTGTCTGCATGCAGCAACGCATCAAACGCAACTCCTTCTTACGATGAAACGAAAAAGATGATGACAGACGCAATTCAAACGGAAGAAGGAAAAAAAGCAATCCGGCAATTGCTGACTGAAGAAGAATTTAGAAAACAGCTTGTCCTCGAACAACCTGAAGTCACTTCCGCGATTGAATCCACGCTACTATCAAAAGAAGGCGAAACGTTTTGGAAGGATACATTTGAAGATCCTAAATTCCAGAAAACAATCGCCACCAGCATGAAGAATCAGCAACAGGAGATCATGAAATCATTAATGAATGACGCATCTTTCCAAAAAGAACTGGAAGAATTCTTCGGAACACCCGATATGCAAAAGCAGTTAGAAAACATTTTGCATTCAGGAGCTTTAAAGAAAGAATTCGAAAAAGCGATTCAAGAGACAATCAGCAGTCCGTTACTTCAAGCCAAGTGGCAAGAACTCATTCTACAGGCAGGTGAAGTGAAGCCAGTTGAAAAAGATGATAAGAAAAAGAAGAAAGAAGACGGTAAAGAAGACGACAAGGAAGACGGCAAAGAAGAAAGCGGAGGGGGTAAGTAGCCCACTCCGCTTTTACTTATTTCTGGATTTTATCTATAACGTTTTGTGCAATTTCCAAGTAGATTTTTCCGATTGGATGCTCAGGTGCATAAACAGAAGGTGCAAAGTCCTCTTCATCCCAATCCGGCTGACCTAACGGAATCTGACCAAGTAATTCAGTACGAAGTTCTTCAGCTAGACGCTTTCCGCCACCAGAACCGAATACATACTCTTTTTCACCTGTTTGCTTGGACTCGAACCACGACATATTTTCAATGACACCTAGTAGCGCATGATCTGTTTGCAACGCCATTGCACCTGCACGAGCTGCAACGAATGCCGCGGTTGGGTGTGGAGTCGTTACAACGATTTCTTTAGACGCTGGAATCATTTGATGAATATCGAGTGCAACGTCACCTGTACCTGGAGGCAAGTCGAGGATCACATAGTCAAGGTCGCCCCATTCTACGTCTCTGAAGAACTGATCCAACACTTTACCAAGCATTGGTCCACGCCATACGACAGGTGCATTGTCTTCGACAAAGAAGCCCATTGAAATGACTTTAACCCCTTTACGTTCAACCGGAATAATCCGATCTCCACGGATTACAGGAGATTCTGTAACTCCCATCATGTCTGGAACGCTGAAGCCATATATATCAGAATCGATCAGTCCGACCTTTTTGCCAAGGCGAGCAAGGCCGACTGCTAAGTTAACAGAAACTGTCGACTTCCCAACCCCACCTTTACCTGACGCAATTGAAATGAACGTCACGTCATTTACAGGTGATAATAGGTCCTGTGCTTCTGCAGCTGTTGCAGTCCCACGGAATTTCTCCAATGTTTCTTGCGGTAATTCTTCAAATCGAATTCCTACTGAATCAGCCCCTGCAGCCTTAAGTACTTCAACGACTTTTGTTTGAAGCGTCATCTGCTCAGCTGTATTCACTTTGGCAATTGCCAATTTCACACTCACATGCGCTTTTTCAAGCTTAATGGTAATTCCTACAATCCCTTCTGTCTCTGCTAATGTTTTATGTAAAAAGGGATCGCTCATACCGCCTAATAGTTCGCGTACTGTTTCTTCATTCATCACAACGGAACACTCCTTAGAGGTTTAGTACATTCACCTCCAAGTATAGCACAGTCAGGCATCCGCGTAAGTCGATGCGCTTATCACTTCTGTTCCATAAGTTGATGAGTTAAAACGCCTTCCACAATTGCATCCGCCACCTTCTTACGATAACTTGGATCCGCTAACAATTTATGCTCTTCCGGGTTAGAGATAAAGCCTGTTTCAACAATAACGGAAGGTGCTTGAACGTTTTTCAACAAATAGATTCCTTTAATCTTCATTGCTTCCCTGTCCGTATTCTTCAATCGCTCTTTAAATGCCCCCTGGATCGATTTTGCGAGCGCCTCTCCGCCCTCATGACCTTCTGGGTGATAAAACACTTGCGCCCCTCTCCACTTAGCCTCTGGGATTGCATTCACATGGACACTTAGAAACAAGTCAGGCTTTTCTGTTTCAGCAATCAGTACCCGAGTTTTCAAATCTTCGAATTTACGTTCACGCATCGATGAAAACTTCTTATCTGGAGCATATTCAGCTACGGCATCACCTGACTTCGTTCTTGTCATAACAACTGTCGCGCCTTTTTGTTTTAACTTCTTTTCTACTTCTTTCGTAATTGCAAGCGTTACGTCACTTTCAATAAGCTCACTCGTGGATGCGCCACCGTCTTCTCCACCATGCCCGGCATCCAGCACGACTTTAACGCCAGCAAGCTCTGCAGGCATGAAGAATGCTCGATCTGAAGCATTTACTCCGTACCACACAACGCCTAAAGAACAAACGAACAACAAACCAATAATCATTATACGTTTCATAGGACACCGCCTTTTTCATCCACTATACGCAGCGGTGGTTTTGATTATGACCAAGCATAAAAAAACGCCTTCCCTCTGGAAGACGTCTCATAGATACTTATTCGATTGGGCCCTGCCAGCTAAGCATACCGCCAGTCATATTGGTTATATCATATCCTTCTCCTTCTAAAAACTCAGCCGCCCGCCCACTTCTACCGCCTGATCGGCAAATAAGTGTATACGGTTTTGTCGTATCGAGTTCTCCTAATCTAGCCGGAATTTCCCCAAGTGGTATATGAATAGCGCCTGGGATAATACCCGTTGCAATTTCGTCCGCTTCCCGAACGTCAACCATGTTAACCTTCTGACCTTCGCTTAATTGTTTTTCCAATTCACTCGCTGTAATTTCTTTCATCATTGTCCGCCTCCTGTACGCTTGCTAAAAGTATCATATACGTCGTAGTGAAATGCGTCCATGCTTTAGCCTAGCTCTTGTTGATGAATCACTTGATAGTTCTGTGGAAGTTCGATTTTCGCTTCATCGAATGACATCTTGATGGCCTTCAGAAGATCTCGTTCACATTCCCACTGCAATCCGTTTTCAACTTGTCCAATCACACGTAAAACGATGTTAGTACCATCTATATTTTGAACACCAATCGCATTTGGACCGTCTTTAAAACGTTCATCCCGTTGGAAATTTTCACAAACCCGCTCCAGTACGCTAATTGCCTGATCGACATCATTATAATAGCTGATTCCCACATCGACTAGCGCACGCATATTCCCACGTGTGTGATTCGCTACATTTTCGATAATTCGGTTTGGTAAATAATTCAATGTCCCGTCAAACGCACGTACTTTCGTTGTACGTAAGCCGATCTCTTCAACTACCCCATCAATCCCTGCTACTGTGACATAATCATCCACTTCCATCTGTTGCTCCAAGAGGATGAAAAAGCCAGTTACGACATCACTAACAAGCCCTTGTGCACCAAAACCAATCGCAAGACCAATGACACCAGCCCCAGCAATCAACGGAGCTATATCTACCCCAAATGTTCTCAGTAATGTACCGATGAAGATGAAAATCATCGTATATGAAAAAACATTCAACAACAATTTGTCTAACGTCTTAATACGGCCCGGAGTCGTCTTTCTACTCAACGACATCTTTTGAACAGTAGCGCTAATCATTTTTTTACCTAAAGGAACTGCAATTGAAAAAATCACGATTAAAACGATAAGCTTCCCAACTGTTTCAATTAGTTTCTCCATTTCAACAGGAATGTGCATACCGAATATTTCCATTACAATTAGAACCTCACTTTCAATCTACTGCATTGAAATAGCATAACTCATATGAAATATTGCTTTCAAGTAATACGATGAACAGTCCGCATGTTAAAAAACTGGTATCTATTGCACATATACGACAAGTTCCTGTAGCTTTTAATGAATTTCCACAAGCACATCTTCTTACCAATTAATAGACTATACAAATGCACAGAAGTAGGAGGAGTTCAATGGGAGCTAAAAACGGTAAGGAGTTCCTAACACGGATTAAGCAATTGAAGCCTGACTTATGGATAGATGGGGAACACATAGAGGGTTCACTCACAACTCACCCTACCTTTCGGGGCCTACTGCATACAAAAGCCTCTTTGTATGACTTTCAGTTGTCATCTGAACACTTAGAGAACATGACATACGTCTCGCCTACTACAGGAGAAGCGGTAGGTCTGTCCTTTTTACAACCGACATCCAAACACGACTTGAAAAAGAGACGACTCATGATCCAAAGCTGGGCGCGCGAAACTTGTGGCCTAATGGGCAGAAGTCCCGATTATTTAAATACTGTACTTATGAGTTTTGCGAGTTCTACTTCTATTCTTGAAGGAAAGGAGAATTGCTTTCCAGAGAACATGCTAGCTACCTATGAACGCGCACGAGAAAATGATTTAACCTTTACGCATACCTTCATATCCCCACAGGTCAATCGTGCACCGTTCTATTATGAAACTTCTGACGAGCCGATTTCCGCAAAGATTGTCGGGAAAACTTCAGAAGGTCTGATTATCAAAGGCGCAAAATTACTAGCCACTCAAGGTGGGCTAACTGACGAGCTGCTCGTATTTAGTGCCCCTCAATTACTTCCCGATCCTGACGAAGCCTTCGCCTTTACACTTCCGTCTGATACGAAAGGAGTTCGCTTCATATGCAGAGAGTCATTTAATGGCGGTGACTCTACATTCAATTATCCACTAAGCTCAAAGTTCGAAGAAATAGATTCCATTGTTATTTTCGATAATGTACTTGTCCCATGGGATCGAATATTCTTCTATCACAACACTGATGTTGCTTCTGCCTTTTTCAGAACTAGTTCGTTTCATCCGTTCACTGTCCACCAAGTCATTTCCCGTCAGGTCGTCAAAACTGAATTCATCCTCAGCCTCGCGAACCTTCTTGTAGAAACGATAAAGGTCAGTGAATATCCGCACATTCAAAGTAAGCTATCTGAAATCATGATTGGTTTAGAAACGATGAAAGCATTGCTCGAGAAATCTGAGCATGACGCAACACTCGATCCATGGGGATATATGCGTCCAAGTATCCTTCCACTTCAGGTCGCAAGTAACCTCTACCCCAAAGTGTATCCTCGCTTTAGCGAAATCATTCAGCAGATAGGGGCTAGTGGGTTAATAACGATTCCTACGGAGAAAGCTTTTCAATCTGAAATTCGAGAGGATCTTATGCTTTATTTGCAAAGTGCTACAAAATCAGCAGAGGATCGAGTGAAAATTTTCCGGATAGCTTGGGAATTAACGATGAGTTCCTTCGGTACTCGTCAAACTCAATACGAGCGCTATTTCTTTGGTGATCCGGTACGACTAGCAAGTCAATTGTATCGCTCCTATCCTAAAGAAGAGGGAATGCCAATGATTGAGTCGTTGATAGGTTCTATGAGCTGCAAGGAGAATTAATGGAAAGGAAATCCGTACGAGGAGGATGAAAAACTTCTTATTATAAACAAAAACAGTCCATCCCATTGAAGGGATGGACTGTATATAGTTGATGATTAACGCTTTGAGAACTGTGGTGCACGACGAGCGCCACGAAGACCTGGCTTCTTACGCTCTTTCATACGTGGGTCACGTGTTAGTAGACCCGCAGCTTTTAAAGCTGGACGGAAATCAGGATCTACAGTTAACAATGCACGAGCAACGCCGTGACGGATTGCGCCTGCTTGACCTGTATATCCACCGCCATTCACGTTTACGTGAATGTCGTAGCTACCAAGTGTACCTGTTGTTACAAGTGGTTGCTTGATGATTTCGCGAAGTGTTTCAAATGGTACGTAATCTTCTGCGTCACGTTTGTTGATGACAATTTTACCTTCACCAGGAACTAAACGTACACGAGCTGTTGAACTTTTACGTCGGCCAGTGCCGAGATATTGTACTTGAGCCAAAAGTGTTTCCTCCTCTTAATTACCCGCGAAGCTCGAAAGCTTCAGGTTTTTGTGCTGCATGAGTGTGCTCTGGTCCAGCGAAAACGTGAAGCTTTTTAGCTGTTTGACGACCAAGTGGACCTTTTGGAAGCATTCCCTTGATAGCCAATTCAAGCATTTTCGTTGGATAGTTTGTGCGCATTTCTAGCGCTGTACGTGATTTAAGGCTACCAGTGTAACCTGAGTGACGGTAATATTTCTTATCTTTCAATTTGTTACCTGTTAAGTGAATCTTTTCAGCGTTGATGATGATCACGTGATCACCTGTGTCAACGTTTGGTGTGAATGACGGTTTATGTTTACCGCGAAGCAATGTAGCGACTTCTGAAGAAAGACGTCCAAGCGTTTGTCCTTCAGCGTCGACAACGAGCCATTTTCGCTCTACTTCGTGGCCTTTAGCCATGAATGTTGTACGCATAGTTTCATATCCTCCTAAATGAATATCAGTCTGTTCCGTTTTCTCTATCCCTAAACACAAATAAACTTTCGGGGCTTTTTGTGGGGTTATTGAAATACCAAAGATTATCTTACCGGTTATCGTTCGAAAAGTCAAGCAGTTTTCATCAAAACACCAGGAAAAGTTGCTTTACTGCTCGTATGTGACATTCATTAAATACAAACCGTGTGCTGGCGCGGTTTTTCCAGCCCGTTTGCGGTCCCGTGCCTCTAGAATCTCGAGCACTTCGTTAGGTTCATTCCAGCCAATGCCAACCGCATAAAGAACACCGGCAATTGTACGGACCATATTATATAAAAAGCCGTCACCTTCGATTGTCAAGATGAGCTCTTCACCTTTTCCCTCGATTTCCAGCATACGAATCGTCCGGACTTTGTTTGACGTAGCAGTTTGCGCTGAACAAAAACTAGTGAAGTCGTGTGTGCCGAGTAAATGCACGGCACCTTCTTGCATTCGTTTAAGCTCTGGATTCCATTTCCCAAGATGGACGGAATAGTTGCGGTCAAATGGACTTTGGATTGGTTTCCTAGTCCAGCGATATTGATACGTCTTTCCTTTCGCTGAATAGCGAGCATGAAACTCCTCACTCACGGTTTCTGCAGTTAGGATACGAATATCCTTTGGTAGCAAAACGTTCAAAGCCATCAACCAACTGTCTTCAGACAGATTCAGGGGTGTATCAAAATGGATCACTTGTCCCCATGCGTGCACGCCCGCATCTGTCCTGCCACTTGCAACAGAGTGAATCGAATTGTCTTTGTGCATTTTCCGCAGTGCTTTGTCGATATCTGATTGCACGGTTCGCATGTTAGGTTGAGACTGATAGCCGGAAAAATGCGTACCGTCGTAGGCAACTGTAGCTTTTATACGCATCTCACGGTTCCTCCTTTACGTTCTGAAATATAACATGATAGCGGATAATACAACTAACATCACAAGGACCATTGTGTCACTCGTTTGCCAATGCAATTTCCGAAACCTTGTCCGTCCCTCGCCTCCACGATATCCACGTACCTCCATCGCAACTGCTAAATCTTCTGCACGCTTAAACGCACTTACAAATAACGGCACGAGCAGTGGAATTACCGCTTTCACTCGCTGCTGAATGCTTCCTGAACTAATATCAGAACCACGTGCCAGTTGCGCTTTCAAGATTTTATCGGTTTCATCCATTAATGTAGGGATGAAGCGCAAAGCAATTGACATCATCATCGCAAGTTCATGGACAGGCAACTTCAATCGCTTGAGTGGATTTAACAATGTTTCCACACCATCGGTAATCGAAATCGGTGAAGTGGTTAAGGTGAGGACAGTCGTCATTAATACTAAAATTAAAAATCGTAACGAAATATATATACCTTGGCGTAAGCCCTCTTCATAAATTTTGATGAATTTCCATTGGAACAGGATATCTCCTTCACGCGTAAGGAATAAGTGCATCAGTAGCGTGAACACAACAAGGAACAGAATTGGCTTCAGTCCGCCCAACAAAAAAGGAATACGGATTTTCGAGATCAGAATAACGAAAACGGTAAACCCGAGTAAAATTGCATACGTCACTGTGTTATTCGCAAAGAAGACCGCAAAGATAAACAAGAAGATAAAGATCAGCTTCGATCTCGGATCCAGTCGATGTGTGAAGGAGTCCCCAGGTAAGTATCGCCCAAAAATCATTTTCTCCATCATTGTGGTTCACCTATCTCTCTTGCAAGTGCAGCAATCATTTCTGCAAGTTCTTCCTCGGCGAGTGCAGATTTCGGCAACTTTTGGTTCACTAATCGTTCAAAGTCCCTTTGAAACCTCACTGAACGGGGCAATTCGAGACGATAGGATTCAAGTTGGTGTTCGTCCGTTAATACTTCTTCAGGTGGCCCAGCGAGCACTGCATGGCCTTCATGCATGACAATGACATGCTCCGCATAACGCGCTGCATCTTCCATGCTATGAGTAACCAATATCGTTGTTAGACCTTCTTCTCTATGAAAGCGCTCGAAAAGCTCCATAATTTCTCGTCGTCCTTGTGGATCAAGTCCCGCCGTCGGTTCGTCCAATATGAGTACAGACGGTTTAAATGCAAGTACTCCCGCAATTGCAACACGTCTCATTTGACCACCTGATAATTCAAAAGGTGACTTGTTCGCAACGTCAGCTGGCAAACCAAGCATCTCAATTAGTTCGTGGGCTCGCTTGCGGGCCTCTTGTTCAGGAATGCCGAAATTTAACGGACCAAACATAATATCTTTTTCGACCGTTTCCTCAAATAATTGATGTTCCGGAAACTGGAAAACGATTCCAACATTTCGTCTAACATTTCGAAGCGCTTTCCCTTTTGTTTCAGAAGTAATTAACGTATCTCCTACTCGAACAGTTCCTTCTGTCGGTTTCAGCAATCCATTGAGATGCAGGAGTAAAGTAGATTTACCCGAACCTGTATGACCGATAACCGCTGTATAGGACCCTGTTGGAATCGTTGCGTTAATCTTATGAAGTGCCTTTTTTTCAAAAGGTGTGTTGGGCGCGTAGGCAAAACTTACTTGCTGAAATGAGATGTCCATAACTCATTCACCAACTCTTTTTCTGACATATGATCACCAATTAATGGCAATCCTGCTTTTCTCAGTAATTGAGAAAGACGAAGAGCAAATGGGAGATCGAGACCATGCTCTTGAAGTTTGTTCCCTTGTTCAAAAATAGAGGTAGGCGTGCCTGAAACAGCTAATTCCCCGTGGTTCATAACAAAAACACGATCTGCTAGAAGAACTTCCTCTAAGTCATGTGTAATCGAAATGACGGTCAATCCAGTGGAACGGCGCAATGAGGTAATCAATTCAATAACCTCACCCCGCCCTTGCGGATCCAACATCGATGTCGCTTCGTCCAAAATGAGAACCTTTGGATTCATAGCAAGTGCTCCTGCAATGGCAACACGCTGCTTTTGACCACCAGACAGATGATGAGGCTCGTGGCTATGAAAATCAGACATACCGACGTCTTGAAGTGCTTGTTTCACACGTATCTGCATCTCATCGTACGGGACACCATTGTTCTCTAAAGCAAATGCGACATCATCTTGAACAGTGGCTCCGACAAACTGATTATCAGGGTTTTGAAAAACGACGCCAAGCTGAGACCGAATTCCCCATAAGTTATCCTCTGTAAGAGGTTCCAAAAAAACATTAACCGTGCCGGCAGCAGGGAAAAGAAGACCAATGATCAGCTTGGCAAGGGTCGATTTACCCGAACCATTATGTCCAACAATTGATACCCATTCTCCATCACGCACGGTGAATGAAACATTTTGAATCGCCTGCACGAATACATTCTCTTCGGTTTCATAGGCAAACGATACGCCATCCATGGATACTACTTCACGCATGCACTACCGCCTCTTTTCTTGTGAACTTATGTATGTATAAAAAGAATCCCATCGTAAAACGGGATTTCTTTAAATAAAAAAAGCGCGCATCTCATCCGAAGAATGCGCAGCAAAATGTTTCGATGCCGGGTGCTCAAGCCGTCATCGCGGATGAGATGCGTAGAGCTAGACCGATCAGAATCTCTGTCGATCGTAACACTCAGCTTTTCATATTGTCGTATAAATCATTTATGTGGAAAGAGGGTGTGGCTGTCGCCAGTCACACCCCCAAGTTCCTTACACGAGTTCGATGATTACAACAGGTGCTCCGTCTCCACGGCGCGGTCCCATCTTCATGATTCGTGTGTATCCGCCCTGGCGTTCTGCGTAGCGCGGTGCAACATCGTCAAACAATTTCTGGATTGCGAATGTTTTTGTTTCTTTACCGTCTTCATCTTTGCCAAGAATTACTTCACGGCGGATGAATTCAGCTACCTGACGGCGTGCATGCAAGTCCCCACGCTTACCAAGTGTGATCATTTTTTCAACAACTGAACGAAGCTCTTTCGCACGTGCTTCCGTTGTTTGGATGCGTTCGTGGATGATTAGGTCTGTTGCCAGGTCCCGCAGCATCGCTTTACGTTGTGAACTTGTGCGTCCAAGTTTTCTGTAACCCATAGAAGATTCCCTCCTTCAATCTAATTCTGCTTTCAATCTTCTGAGCGTAATCCGAGATTCAACTCTTCCAATTTAAGCTTTACTTCTTCAAGTGACTTTCGGCCAAGATTTCGCACTTTCATCATTTCGTCCTCGGACTTGTTAGCAAGTTCCATAACGGTGTTGATGCCCGCACGCTTAAGGCAGTTGTAAGAGCGAACAGAAAGGTCTAGTTCTTCGATAGTCATCTCAAGAACCTTTTCTTTTTGGTCTTCTTCTTTTTCTACCATAATCTCTGCAGTTTGTGCTTCGTCTGTCATACCGACAAAAATATTTAAATGTTCCGTTAGGATTTTCGCACCTAATGAAACAGATTCTTTAGGACCAATACTACCATCTGTCCATACATCCAATGTTAACTTATCAAAGTTTGTACTTTGACCAACCCGGGTATTTTCAACCTGGAAGTTCACACGAGATACTGGTGTGTAGATAGAGTCGATTGGAATTACACCAATCGCAAGGTCATCACGTTTGTTTTGAATCGAAGGAGCATAGCCTCTTCCCCTTACTGCGTACATACGCATGCGAAGGTGACCATTTTTTCCAAGTGTTGCAATATGAAGATCAGGACTAAGGATTTCAACATCACTGTCATGAGTAATGTCTGCAGCCGTTACCGCGCCTTCACCTTTAATATCGATTTCGATGACTTTTTCATCATCAGAATAGATTTTAAGGGCTAATTGTTTCACGTTTAGAATAATAGTAGCTACATCTTCTACGACACCTTCGACTGTTGAGAACTCATGAAGAACGCCATCGATCTGAATCGATGTTACAGCAGCTCCAGGCAGAGAAGACAACAAAACGCGGCGTAATGAATTACCTAAAGTATTTCCATACCCTCGTTCCAAAGGTTCGATAACAAACTTACCAAACATGGAATCTTCAGCAACCATAACAGTTTCAATCTTCGGTTTCTCAATCTCGATCATTCGTTTACCCTCCTTCAAAACGTGTGTGTTGGCCGTTCCTTATTGAAATCGATTTTTATAGACAGCAATATGCAATCGCACAATTCATTCTTACCAAAAATTGTGTTTCTCAATCAATTGGAATAGAAACCATTAAACACGACGACGTTTTGGAGGACGGCATCCGTTGTGAGGAACAGGCGTTACGTCACGGATAGCTGTTACCTCAAGGCCAGCAGCTTGTAGTGAACGAATTGCAGCTTCACGTCCTGCACCAGGTCCTTTTACAGTAACTTCCAACGTTTTAAGACCGTGTTCCATAGAAGACTTTGCAGCAGTTTCTGCAGCCATTTGAGCCGCAAAAGGAGTTGATTTACGTGATCCGCGGAAACCTAGAGCTCCAGCGCTAGACCAAGAAATTGCGTTTCCGTGAGTGTCCGTAATCGTTACGATTGTATTGTTGAACGTCGAGCGGATATGTGCAATCCCGGATTCAATATTCTTTTTTACACGACGTTTACGAGTTTGTTGTTTACGTGCCATGTTCGAAAATACCTCCTTTACCTATTATTTCTTTTTGTTTGCTACAGTCCGCTTAGGACCTTTGCGTGTACGTGCATTGTTTTTTGTGTTTTGTCCGCGTACGGGCAATCCACGACGATGACGGATTCCACGGAAGCATCCGATTTCCATCAAACGTTTGATGTTAAGTGAAGTTTCACGGCGAAGATCTCCTTCAACTTTCAATGCATCAAGTTGTTCACGGATTTTATCGAGTTCTGCATCAGTTAAATCACGAACGCGTGTCTCTTCTGATACTTCAGCTGCAGCAAGAACTTTCTGTGCTGTAGTTTTCCCAATTCCGTAGATGTAAGTCAATGAAATTACAACGCGCTTATCGCGCGGTACGTCTACACCAGCAATACGTGCCATATAGGTTGCGCACCTCCTTTATATTATCCTTGACGCTGTTTGTGCTTTGGATTTTCACAGATTACCATAACTCGGCCGCGTCTGCGAATAACTTTGCATTTTTCGCAGATCGGTTTTACAGATGGTCTTACTTTCATCTTACCCAACCTCCTTCATTAGTCCGGAGTGCAAAATTTTATTTGAAACGGTATGTGATTCGACCACGTGTTAAGTCATAAGGCGACAATTCAATTGTCACTTTATCACCAGGCAGAATACGGATGAAGTGCATACGGATTTTACCGGATACATGTGCAAGCACAGTGTGTCCGTTTTCCAGTTCCACTTTGAACATCGCATTCGGTAACGTATCTATTACAGTACCTTCAATTTCGATTACGTCATCTTTCGCCATCAGCTCAGTCTCCCTTCTATATCCAATAAAGGCCCTCACCTTCCGAGCGGCATCAGTCGCTTTACAAGCTCCTTCAACATATGTCAGGTATACGCGAGTGATGTTCGAAAAGACGCTAATCACAATTCATGCCCGTTAGCCGGTCCCAAATGTTGTCTGGAACTTTAAATCGGTTAACATAACCGACAGGATTACTTCGGATCTGTCAGTCCAAAGACTTCATATCCACGCACCAACACATTATACTCCCATAAGCAAGGAATTGCATGTGTAAAGTGCTAAGCTTTCCAGTGTCGACAGCTACCGATTGCCAACTGAGCACCAACTGCTTTTGCAGCTCAATCTAATCAAATGCTCCTTCCGTACAGCAGGACGCTGCCGGACGTGATGCCCTGACGTCTGCGTGCTTCGGAAAGGCTTAGTGAACCTGAGTAGTTAACACAGCATCCACGTCGTGAAATACGTCATTAATGTCTTGTTGACCATTAATATTTGTCAGCACGCCTTTTTCGTCGTAAAACGATAATAGCGGTGCGGATTGGTTCATATTTACTTCCAGACGGTTTGTAACGGTTTCCGGATTGTCATCAGCTCTTTGATAGAGTTCGCCTCCGTCTTTATCACACACGCCGTCAACCTTTGAAGGGTTGAATTCGAGGTGGTAAGACGTGCCACAAACTTTACAGATCCGGCGACCTGATAGCCGAGCAACAAGGAGTTCTTTGTCTACCTGGATGTTGAGTGCGTGTTCGATTTTACGAGACATGCCTACCAGTATGCCATCAAGCGCGGACGCTTGAGGAACAGTACGTGGGAAACCGTCCAGTAGAAAACCGTTGTCACAGTCAGGTTTGCGAAGACGCTCACTGACAATGCCAATCGTAACTTCATCAGGAACGAGTGCGCCCTGATCCATATACGATTTAGCTTTGACTCCAAGTTCCGTGCCTTCTTGAATTGCAGCACGGAACATATCGCCTGTAGAAATATGAGGGATTCCGTACTTTTCGACAATTTTGTCGGCCTGAGTTCCTTTTCCGGCACCAGGCAGACCCATTAATACGATGTTCATACGCCTTGCCCTCCATTACTATTTAAGAGAAAGAAATCTTTCCTTAAACTTATTTCATAAATCCTCTATAGTGGCGCTTAACCAATTGTGATTCAAGCTGTTTCATCGTTTCAAGGGCAACCCCTACAACGATTAGTAAGCTCGTACCACCAATTTGAGCGGACTGTGGAAGATTTGCAATTTCAATAATAATAATCGGAAGAACCGCGACAGTAGCAAGGAAAATCGAACCAATGAAAGTTAGTCGATAGAGCGTGCTTGTCAAGTAGTCCTGTGTGTTCTGACCAGGACGAATCCCAGGGATATAAGCCCCTTGTTTCTTCAAGTTATCCGCAACATTTTCAGGATTAACCTGAACAAATGCGTAGAAGTACGTGAAGGCAACGATCAGTCCGATATATAATGCCATACCAACTGGGTGCGAGTAGTTGAGCACTCGTGTAACAGCGGCAACAGCATTGTTGTCACTGAAGAACGTGCCAAGCAATTGCGGCGTTGTGAAAAACGCAACCGCAAAGATGACTGGGATAACCCCTGCAGCGTTCAATTTCAGTGGAAGGTGCGTTTGTTGTCCGGCAGATGTCTGCGCGCGACCCGTCACCCGTTTTGCATATTGGATAGGAATTTTACGTAATGCTTCCTGGAAGTAGATCACGCCAACTGTTATAGCAAGAACTGCTACGAGTAACAGAACCATCATCGCAATACGGATGAATAATGCATCCCCTGCGTCTTGGATCTGTGACACGTACAATTGGTTGACTGCATTCGGAATAGCAGCAACGATTCCGGCGAAGATAATGATTGAAATACCATTACCAACACCTTTCGCTGTAATCTGCTCGCCGAGCCAGAGAAGAAATGCCGTACCTGCTGTTAACACTAGAGCAATGACGATGTACGTCGAAATTCCGTTATCTTCAACAAGTCTTCCTTGGAACATTTGGTTAAATCCAAATGACATTGCAATCGCTTGGATAAACGCAAGAATCATGGTGAAGTAGCGAGTGAATTGCGCAAGTTTACGTCTTCCGACATCCCCTTGCTTTGCCCACTCTGCAAACTTCGGTACAACATCCATCTGCAATAATTGCACGATGATTGAAGCCGTAATATACGGCATAATCCCCATGGCGAAGATAGAGAACTTAGCAAGTGCTCCTCCACCAAAGATATTCAAAAATCCAATGAACTGGTTGTCTGATTGCTGGAGCGCAGTCGCATCCACGTTCGGTACCGTTATAAACGTTCCGAGTCGGAATACAATGAGCAATAGCAGTGTGAAAATTATTTTAGACCGTATCTCTTTTACTCGCATGAAGTTTGAGATTGTCTGAAACATTAAACCACCTCGACTTGCCCGCCCGCTTTCTCGATTGCTTCTTTAGCTGAAGCAGAGAATTTATGAGCTCTGACAGTAATCTTCTTCTCAAGAATCCCATTACCAAGAATCTTAATTCCAGACTTTTCATTGCTCACAATTCCAGTTTCAATCAACAATTCCGGTGTTACTTCTGTGCCTTCTTCGAAACGATTTAACGTTTCAAGATTAACGATGGCATATTCTTTACGATTAATGTTCGTAAATCCGCGCTTAGGTAGACGTTGGAATAGTGGAAGTTGTCCACCCTCAAATCCAAGACGAACACCGCCGCCTGAACGTGAATTTTGACCATTATGACCTCTACCAGATGTTTTACCTGATCCAGATCCCATACCACGACCAACACGTTTGCGTTCTTTACGAGCACCTTCTGCAGGTTTCATTTCATGTAATTTCATCTTTCGGCACCTCCTTATTCAAGAATAACTGATTATTGTTCGCTCACAGTAACCAAATGGCTGACTTTGTTGATCATGCCGCGAATAGCGACATTATCCTGGTGCTCAACCGTCTGGTGCATTTTGCGAAGTCCAAGAGCTTCAACTGTTTTACGTTGTGCTGGCTTAGCGCCAATCACGCTTTTTGTAAGGGTGATTTCAAGTTTATTTGCCATTGTGTTTCCCCCCTTAACCTAACAGTTCTTCGACGGATTTACCACGTAGCTGTGCTACATCTTCAGCACGCTTCAAATTCGTCAATCCCTGGATTGTAGCACGAACCATGTTAATTGGTGTGTTAGAACCTAGTGACTTAGAAAGGATATCCGTGATTCCTGCAAGTTCAAGTACCGCACGGACTGGTCCGCCGGCGATAACGCCTGTACCTGGTGCAGCCGGTTTGATGAGAATGTTACCTGCTCCGAAGTGTCCGATGATTTGGTGAGGCGTTGTGCCTTTAACCATTGGTACTACGATTAGGTTTTTCTTCGCATCTTCGATTGCTTTACGGATTGCATCTGGAACTTCTTGTGCTTTTCCAGTACCGAAACCAACGCGACCGTTTTTATCACCAACAACAACTAGAGCAGTAAAACGGAAACGACGTCCGCCTTTTACAACTTTAGCTACGCGGTTGATGGTAACTACGCGCTCTTCGAATTCACTTTTGTTTTGTTCATTACGACGCATGGAATATGTCCCTCCTTCTTAATTAAAATTCAAGTCCATTTTCGCGTGCAGCGTCAGCAAGTGCTTTAACGCGGCCGTGGTATAGATAGCCTCCGCGGTCGAATACGACAACTTTGACGTTCTTTTCTACACCTTTTTTCGCAATCAATTCGCCAACTTTGATAGCAGCGTCTGCATTAGATGAAGAATCCGCTGAGAATTCTTTATCCATTGTAGATGCGCTTGCAAGTGTTACACCGCTTGCATCATCAATTAGTTGAGCATAGATGTGTTTGTTTGAACGGTATACGTTCAAGCGAGGACGCTCAGCAGTACCGTTGATCTTTGTACGGACACGTGCATGCCGTTTTCTACGGACAGCGTTCTTATCTTGTTTTGTGATCACTCGAGGTCACTCCTTCCAGATGCCTATGCGGCATTATTTACCTGTTTTACCTTCTTTGCGTCGAACAACTTCGCCTTCGTACTTAATACCTTTACCTTTATACGGCTCTGGTGGACGTACTTTGCGAATGTTTGAAGCAAGAGCACCAACGCGTTCCTTGTTAGAACCGCGAACGATAATTTTCGTGTTTACAGGGACTTCAACTTCGATACCATCTTCCGGTGTAAATTCAACCGGTTGTGAGTAACCGACGTTCAAGATAAGTTTGTTCCCTTGCATTGACGCACGATAACCGACACCTACTAGTTCAAGCGCACGCTCGAAACCAGTTGATACTCCGGTAATCATGTTCGCTAGAAGCGAACGTGTTGTACCGTGCATCGAACGGTGTTGTTTAGATTCAGAAGGACGTGTCAATGTGATCACGTTACCCTCTTGTTCGATCTTTATGTCAGTAGTAAATGTATTTGTAAGTTCGCCTTTTGGTCCTTTAACAGTAACAAAGTTATTATCTTCGATAGTAACTGTTACGTTTTCAGGCACCTCTATTGGACGTTTACCAATTCGGGACATTAGTTTGCACCTCCATTCAATTGTTACAGCTTACCAAACGTAAGCGACGACTTCTCCGCCTACTTGTTTAGCTCGAGCTTCTTTATCAGTCAAAACACCGTTAGAAGTTGAAACAAGGGCGATACCTAGTCCGTTCAACACTCTTGGTACTTCTGTTGATTTAGCATATACACGAAGACCAGGCTTAGAAATACGCTTAAGTCCAGTGATTACGCGTTCTTCGTTTTTACCATATTTAAGGAAAATGCGGATGATGCCTTGTTTGCTATCTTCCACATATTCTACATCGCGGACGAAACCTTCACGTTTGAGGATTTCAGCGATTTCTTTTTTAAGGTTTGAAGCAGGTACTTCAAGCTTCTCGTGACGAACCATGTTGGCGTTACGGATGCGAGTAAGCATGTCTGCGATCGGATCACTCATTGTCATTACGTTAACCTCCTTCCCAGAATGGGGTTTACCAGCTTGCTTTTTTAACGCCAGGAATTTGTCCTTTGTATGCGAGTTCGCGGAAACAAATACGGCAAAGTTTAAATTTCCGGTATACGGAATGCGGACGGCCACAACGTTCACAACGTGTGTAGTCTTGCACTTTGAACTTTGGCGTACGTTTCTGTTTTGCGATCATTGATTTTTTAGCCACGTTTTACGCCTCCCTTATGTTTACTTTTGGAACGGCATGCCGCACTGCGCTAGCAACTCACGAGCTTCCTCGTCTGAGTTGGCAGTCGTAACGATGACGATATCCATTCCGCGTACTTTAGACACTTTGTCGAAGTCGATTTCCGGGAAAATTAGTTGCTCTTTCACACCAAGTGTGTAGTTTCCGCGTCCGTCGAATGATTTATTCGATACGCCACGGAAGTCACGTACACGTGGAAGAGATACAGCAATCAATTTGTCCAAGAACTCATACATACGTTCTCCGCGTAAAGTTACTTTTGTTCCGATAGGCATTCCCTCACGAAGACGGAATCCAGCGATAGATTTCTTCGCTTTAGTTACGACTGGCTTTTGACCTGAAATAATTGTCAGGTCTTCCACAGCAGCATCAAGTGATTTTGTGTTTTGCACCGCGTCGCCAACACCCATGTTGATAACGATCTTATCAACTTTTGGTACTTGCATTACAGATGTATAGTTGAACTTGCTCATTAGAGCAGGCGTGATTTCTTTTTGGTATTTATCCTTTAATCGGCTCATTCGGAAGAACCTCCCTTCTTAGAGAGTTATTTTTTGAGTTCTTTTTTGCTGATCTCGTCAATAACTTCGCCAGACTTTTTCGCAACACGGGACTTAACACGGAATGTTTTGTCGCCTTCGGTTTTTTCTTCGATCTTGAAACCGATTCGTGTGGGTTCGCCAGACTTAGGATCAACAAGCATTACGTTAGAAACATGAATTGCAGCTTCAAGGCTTACAATACCACCCTGCGGATTCGCTTGGTTTGGCTTTGTATGCTTTTTAACAATATTCACACCCTCAACGAGGATTCGTTCTTTGTTCGGGAAGACTGAAAGGATGACACCTGTCTTTCCTTTGTCTTTTCCAGAGATAACTTTTACTTTATCGCCTTTTTTAATGTGCATTCTGTTGCACCTCCTTGATTGGCACTGCTCTTAATTAAAGTACTTCTGGAGCAAGAGAAATGATTTTCATGAAGTTGCTGTCGCGCAATTCGCGTGCAACTGGTCCGAAAATACGTGTTCCACGAGGGCTCTTGTCGTCTTTGATGATGACACAAGCATTCTCGTCGAATGAAATATAAGATCCGTCTTTACGACGCATACCGCTCTTAGTACGAACGATAACCGCTTTAACGACTTCACCCTTCTTAACAACGCCACCTGGTGTTGCTTTCTTAACTGTTACAACGACTACATCGCCGATGTTTGCAACTTTACGGCCTGAACCGCCAAGAACTTTAATTGTAAGCACTTCACGTGCGCCAGAGTTATCTGCGACTTTCATGCGGGATTCCTGTTGAATCAATTTGGTTACCTCCCCTCGGATACTGAGTACCGAACGTTATTAGATGATGACCGCTTTTTCGATTACTTCAAGAAGGCGGAAACGCTTTGTAGCTGACAACGGACGAGTTTCCATGATACGGACTACATCGCCGAGTTTAGCTTCGTTCATTTCATCATGTGCTTTATATTTTTTAGAGTACTTCACACGCTTGCCATACAAAGAATGCTTTTTGTGTGTTTCGACCATTACTGTTACCGTTTTGTCCATTTTGTCGGATACAACACGGCCTGTGTATACTTTGCGCTGGTTACGCTCAGTCATGGGTGCAACCTCCTTCACATCAGTTATTTGCACTGATTTCTCTTTGACGTATTACTGTTTTCATGCGCGCAATCGATTTGCGTACTTCACGGATGCGTGCAGTGTTTTCTAATTGTCCTGTCGCTAACTGGAAGCGAAGGTTGAAAAGCTCTTCTTTCAGTGATTTCACTTTTTGCTCGATCTCTGCAGTTGTCAAGTCACGGATTTCATTAGCTTTCATTAGATTCACCACCAATTTCTTCACGTTTTACAAACTTACACTTAACAGGAAGTTTGTGCGCTGCAAGGCGGAGTGCTTCACGTGCGATCTCTTCAGAGACGCCTGCGATTTCAAACATAACTCGGCCAGGTTTTACTACTGCTACCCATCCCTCAACTGCACCTTTACCAGAACCCATTCGAACTTCGAGAGGCTTCTTAGTATAAGATTTGTGTGGGAAAATATTGATCCAAACTTTACCGCCACGTTTCATGTAACGTGTCATTGCAATACGTGCTGATTCGATTTGACGATTCGTGATCCATGCAGCCTCAAGAGACTGAAGGCCGAACTCACCGAATTGAACCGTTGCGCCGCCTTTTGTCTGTCCGCGCATTTTGCCGCGGAATACACGACGATGTTTTACTCGCTTTGGTACTAACATGATTAGTTGCCTCCTTCCCCAGAGTTCTTCTTCACTGGAAGGACTTCTCCACGATAGATCCATACCTTAACGCCAAGTTTACCGTATGTTGTATCAGCTTCAGCATGTGCATAATCGATATCTGCACGAAGTGTATGAAGTGGGACAGTTCCTTCGCTGTAGTGTTCAGCACGCGCGATGTCAGCTCCACCAAGACGTCCGGATACTTGAGTTTTGATACCCTTAGCTCCTGAACGGATTGTACGTTGGATAGCTTGTTTTTGCGCACGGCGGAATGATACGCGACTTTCTAGTTGACGAGCGATTGATTCTGCAACCAATTTCGCGTCAAGATCAGCACGCTTAATTTCAACGATGTTGATGTGTACACGCTTGCCAGAGATTTCGTTAAGGTTTTTACGAAGCGCTTCGACTTCAGTACCACCCTTACCGATAACCATACCCGGCTTAGCAGTGTGGATTGTAATGTTAACTTTTTTAGCAGCACGTTCGATTTCTACTTTAGAAACTGAAGCGTCTACTAAACGTGTTTCAATATATTTGCGGATTTTCAGGTCTTCGTGCAAGAGAGTCGCATAGTCTTTTTCTGCATACCATTTCGAATCCCAGTCACGAATTATACCGACCCGCAGACCGTTAGGATGTATTTTTTGACCCACGAATTATCCCTCCTTCTTTTCAGATACCACTACAGTGATGTGGCTTGTGCGTTTGTTGATTGCGCTCGCACGGCCTTGTGCACGCGGACGGAAACGTTTCATAGTTGGACCTTCATCAACGAATACTTCGCTAACGATTAGGTTTTCTATGTTCATTTCGTAGTTGTGCTCAGCATTAGCGATAGCTGAATTTAGTACTTTTTCTACGACTGGTGATGCCGCTTTAGGCGTCAAACGTAGAATCGCTACAGCTTCACCGATTTTCTTGCCCCGGATAAGATCAACGACTAATCGGACTTTACGAGGAGCAATACGGACTGTTTGCGCAGATGCTTTAGCTTGTTGCATCAGAAATTCCTCCTCTCAATTAGCGTTTTGTCTTCTTATCATCGGCACCGTGGCCTCTGTAAGTACGGGTAGGTGCGAATTCACCTAGTTTGTGGCCAACCATGTCTTCAGTTACGTAGACAGGTACGTGTTTACGACCATCGTATACTGCAATCGTCAATCCGATGAAGGATGGGAAGATTGTAGAGCGACGTGACCAAGTCTTGATGACTTGTTTCTTTTGTGCATCTTTTTGAGCATCGACCTTTTTAAGCAAATGATCATCTGCGAAAGGTCCTTTTTTCAAGCTGCGGCCCATTTCGTTACCTCCCTTTGCGTTTGTACTACGGCCCAATCATTGAACCGCAGTGCAATCACATTATTTTTTGCGACGACGAACGATAAGTTTGTCGGATTTGTTTTTCTTAGAACGAGTCTTGTAACCAAGAGTCGGCTTGCCCCAAGGTGTAACTGGGCTTGGACGACCGATTGGAGTACGTCCTTCACCACCACCGTGTGGGTGATCGTTCGGGTTCATGACAGATCCACGTACAGTTGGGCGTTTACCCATCCAGCGTGAACGTCCTGCTTTACCGATGTTGATGAGTTCGTGTTGCTCGTTACCAACTTGACCGATTGTAGCGCGGCATACTGATAAGATCATGCGAACTTCACCAGATTGCAAACGGATGATGACATATTTGCCTTCACGACCGAGCAATTGTGCAGATGTACCAGCTGAACGAACTAATTGTCCGCCTTTACCAGGTTTCATCTCGATGTTGTGGATTGTAGAACCCATAGGGATGTTTTCAAGTGGAAGTGCGTTCCCTACGCGGATGTCCGCTTCAGGTCCTGAGATAACAGTCATTCCAACTGTCAATCCTTTTGGAGCTAGGATGTAGCGTTTTTCTCCATCAGCATAGTTAATCAATGCGATGTTTGCAGAACGGTTTGGATCGTATTCGATCGTAGCAACGCGTCCTGGTATGCCATCTTTCCGACGTTGGAAGTCGATGACACGGTATTGGCGCTTGTGGCCTCCACCTTGGTGACGAACTGTAATCCTACCTTGGTTGTTACGGCCGCCCTTACGCTTGACTGGCTGAAGCAATGATTTTTCCGGCTTGCTTGCAGTGATTTCTGCGAAATCTGAAGTCGTCATGTTACGGCGTCCGTTGGAGGTAGGTTTGTATTTCTTAATCGCCATTTGTGTTCCCTCCTTCGTTTATTGTGATTAGATTTCGAATAACTCGATATCTTTAGAATCAGCAGTTAGTGTAACAATCGCTTTACGGCGTTTGTTAGTATAACCAGCATGTTTACCCATGCGCTTGAATTTACCTTTATAGTTCTGGACGTTCACTTTTTCCACTTTCACTCCGAAGATTTCTTCGACAGCTTGTTTGATATGCGTTTTGTTAGCGCGAGTATCAACTTCGAAAGTGTACTTGTTGAATTCCATTGCTTCTGAAGATCGCTCGGTAATGACCGGACGCTTCAATACATCACGTGATTCCATTAACCAAGCACCTCCTCAATTTTCTTGACAGCATCTTTAGTTACGATTAGTTGATCGTGACCAACTAGATCTAGAACGTTGATACCGTTAGCAGTGACGACACTGATACCAGGGATGTTACGAGCAGACAATGCTACTGTTTCATCAAGGTCAGCAGTTACGAACAAAGCTTTTTTGCTGATTGACAAGTCTTTCAGCACTTTCGTGAATTCTTTTGTCTTTGGTGCATCGAAAGCCAAAGCTTCTAATACTACCATTTCTTCGTCACGTACTTTTGAAGACAAAGCAGAACGAAGAGCTAGACGACGGACTTTCTTCGGCATCTTGTAGCTATAGCTACGTGGTGTTGGTCCGAATACGATACCGCCTCCACGCCATTGTGGGGATCTGATAGAGCCCTGACGTGCACGACCTGTTCCTTTTTGGCGCCATGGTTTACGACCACCGCCAGCAACTTCAGACCGGTTTTTTACTTTGTGGTTCCCTTGACGCAACGATGCGCGTTGTTGAACCAATGCTTCGAAAAGGACTGCTTCATTTGGCTCAATTCCGAATACAAGTTCATTCAATTCGATTTCGCCTGCTGCAGATCCTGTTTGATTCACTACGGATACTTTTGGCATTAGTATTTCCTCCTTCCTACGTTAATTAGTTCCCTTTGATTGCGCTTTTCACTATTACTAGTGATTTGCGTGCACCTGGAACGTTACCTTTTACTAGTAACAAGTTGCGCTCTGTGTCAACTCGTACAACTTCAAGGTTTTGAATTGTAACTGTTTTGCCACCCATACGGCCTGGCATTTTCTTACCTTTAAATACGCGTTGAGCATCAACCGATCCAATAGAACCTGTTGAACGGTGGTGTCGAGATCCGTGGCTCATTGGTCCACGTGAGAAACCGTGGCGCTTAATTACACCTTGGAAACCTTTACCTTTTGAAACTCCTGTTATATCGATGATTTCGCCTTCTGCGAATGTATCGACTTTGACTTCCTGACCAACTTCGTACCCAGCTACGTCAACTCCGCGGAATTCGCGAATGAAGCGCTTAGGTGTCGTTTCTGCTTTTGCAACATGTCCCATTTCTGGTTTGTTGGAAAGCTTTTCACGTTTGTCATCGAATCCGAGCTGGATCGCTTCGTAGCCGTCTGTTTCAATTGTCTTCTTTTGAAGAACAACGTTAGGAGCAGCTGCAATTACAGTTACGGGGATCAAATCGCCGTTTTCAGCAAAGATTTGCGTCATACCGACTTTTCTTCCTAAGATTCCTTTGGTCATTTGTCACACCTCCTGATTAATTTGTTTTTAGTTTTATAGTTTGCCATTAAAGTTTGATTTCAATGTCTACGCCAGATGGTAAGTCAAGCTTCATCAATGCGTCAACAGTTTGTGGTGTCGGATTGACGATATCGATCAGACGTTTGTGAGTACGCATTTCAAATTGCTCACGTGAGTCCTTGTATTTGTGGACCGCACGAAGAATTGTGTACACCGAACGTTCTGTCGGCAATGGAATCGGACCTGATACACTAGCTCCGGAACGCTTTGCAGTTTCAACAATCTTTTCAGCTGATTGATCGAGTACACGGTGATCATAAGCCTTTAAACGGATACGAATCTTTTGTTTTGCCATTATTTTCCCTCCTTCTCGCCTATTTTCTAGACATTCTCCACGAAAATTTTCCCACACACATGCCATGGCAAAGCGGCCGGGTGTGTCGGTAACCTCCCGCTTCATCGCAGTCAAAGACCAACACTAAACATTATACACATAAAAAAAGAATGTCGCAATAGGTTTAGCGATATTCTTTAACAACTTTTATAGTATAGAACGAAATGACGCGAGATGCAACTAATTTGTTGTGTTTTTTTGAGTTTATGAATATTCTTTTTTGCTGTTTGTTTTAGTTTGGAATGTTTTTAGTGTTTCTTTTTTTGTAGGTATGGATTTGAAAAGTGAGATTGAGGTTTGTTGTTTGTTTATTTGCGTAGTTAATGGGTGAGGTTGAGTGATGTACAGAACTTCGTTTTGATTGGTTTGCATGGGGTTATGAGTGGATTATACGATTTATTAGCACTTTCCCAGGCTTATGAGCACTTCACACGCTTTATGAGCACTTTCTCAGCCTCATGAGCGCTTTGCACGCTTTATGATCACTCCTTCAGGCTCATGAGCGGTTAATTGATTTATGAGCACTTTCATGGACTCAAGAGCGGTTAACATGCTTTATGAGCACAACAACTACCATCCACTGCTTCTATTACTGTATAGGCTCATGCGGTACTCTCTACTTGCTAAACGCGAATATCCCCACTTTAAAAGCTGCTATTTTACTCAAAATAAAAAAACCTGCCGCAAGGGCAGGTTTTAAAGGTTTTACTTAACGATTGTAGCTACAACGCCAGCTCCAACTGTACGTCCACCTTCACGGATTGAGAATTTAGTACCTTCTTCAATCGCGATTGGAGCGATCAGTTCGATTGTCATTTCAACGTTGTCGCCAGGCATAACCATTTCTACGCCTTCTGGAAGAGAGATGATTCCAGTTACGTCAGTTGTACGGAAGTAGAACTGTGGGCGGTAGTTTGAGAAGAATGGAGTGTGACGTCCACCCTCTTCTTTAGACAATACATAAACTTCAGATTTGAAGTTTGTGTGTGGCGTGATAGTACCTGGCTTAGCAAGTACTTGTCCACGCTCGATGTCTTCACGAGCTACACCACGAAGCAATGCTCCGATGTTGTCGCCAGCTTCAGCATAGTCAAGAAGTTTACGGAACATTTCTACACCTGTAACAGTTGTAGATTTAGGCTCTTCAGTCAAACCGATAATGTCAACAGTATCGCCGACTTTAACTACTCCACGCTCAACGCGGCCAGTTGCAACTGTACCACGTCCTGTGATTGAGAATACATCCTCAACAGGCATCATGAATGGTTTTTCTGTGTCGCGCTCTGGAGTTGGGATATAGCTATCAACAGCATCCATAAGTTCAACGATTTTTTCTTCCCATGCTTCTTCGCCTTCTAGCGCTTTAAGTGCTGAACCTTTGATAACAGGAATGTCATCGCCAGGGAAATCGTATTCAGTAAGAAGATCACGAATTTCCATTTCAACAAGTTCAAGAAGCTCTTCGTCGTCTACCATATCACATTTGTTCATGAAGACTACCAAGTAAGGTACGCCTACTTGACGTGAAAGAAGGATGTGCTCACGTGTTTGTGGCATTGGACCGTCAGCTGCAGATACAACTAGGATTCCGCCGTCCATTTGAGCAGCGCCTGTGATCATGTTTTTAACATAGTCGGCGTGTCCTGGGCAGTCTACGTGTGCGTAGTGACGAGATTCAGTTTCATATTCAACGTGTGAAGTATTGATTGTGATACCACGCTCTTTTTCTTCTGGTGCGTTATCAACATCAGCGTATGAACGTGCTTCACCGCCACCGCGCTTTGAAAGTACTGTTGCGATTGCAGCAGTTAAAGTTGTTTTACCATGGTCAACGTGGCCGATTGTACCGACGTTAGCATGTGTTTTGGACCGATCAAATTTTTCTTTAGCCATTTTGGAGTTCCTCCTCTAAATTGAGTATGATTTTAGTTTTATAGATATGGAGCGAAGGCCGCGCGACCTCCGATACCATAGCTTACAAAGTAGTTATACTTTAAATAAGGCAGAATTACAATTATACGCCTTTATTCTTTTTGATAATTTCTTCAGCAACTGATTTAGGTACTTCTTCGTAGTGGTCGAAAGTCATTGAGAATACGCCACGTCCTTGTGTGTTCGAACGGAGAGATGTCGCATAACCAAACATTTCTGCCAAAGGAACCATTGAACGAACTGTTTGCGCATTACCACGAGCTTCCATTCCTTCTACACGTCCACGACGTGAAGTGATGTCACCCATAATATCTCCCATGTATTCATCCGGGATGATGACTTCAACTTTCATCATTGGCTCAAGAAGTACTGGATCACACTTCGCTACTGCATTTTTCAATGCCATAGATGCCGCAATTTTGAAGGCCATTTCGTTGGAGTCAACATCATGGTAAGAACCGTCAAACAGACGAGCCTTAATGTCAATCAATGGATATCCAGCGAGTACACCGTTATTTAGTGAATCACGAATTCCTGCTTCGATTGCTGGGATGTATTCACGTGGAACAACACCACCGACAACCGCGTTTTTGAATTCAAATCCTGCACCCTCTTCGTTTGGTTCGAACTCGATCCAAACGTGACCAAATTGTCCACGTCCACCAGACTGACGTACGAATTTACCTTCGACTTCAGCGCTCTTGCGGAACGTTTCACGATATGATACTTGTGGTGCCCCAACGTTTGCTTCCACTTTGAATTCACGACGCATACGGTCTACGATGATGTCCAAGTGGAGCTCACCCATACCTGCGATAATGACTTCACCAGTTTCCTGGTCAGTGTGTGCACGGAACGTTGGATCTTCTTCTTGAAGTTTACCAAGAGCTTGTCCCATTTTGTCTTGATCGGCCTTTGTTTTCGGCTCAATCGCAACAGAGATAACTGGCTCAGGGAATACCATAGATTCAAGAATGATCGGTGCTTTGTCGTCACAAAGCGTATCGCCAGTTCCTGTATCTTTAAGTCCTACAGCCGCAGCAATCTCGCCTGAGTGAACTTCTGATATTTCTTCACGGTGGTTAGCGTGCATTTGTAGAATACGACCTACGCGTTCACGCTTGTCTTTAGTTGAGTTCTTGATGTAAGAACCCGACTGCAAGACTCCTGAATATACACGGAAGAATGTAAGTTTACCGACATAAGGGTCAGTCATTACTTTAAACGCAAGTGCTGAGAATGGTGATTCGTCACTCGGGTTACGCACTTCGTCTTCTTCAGTTTCAGGGTTGAAGCCAATCATTGGTGGTACATCAGTTGGAGCTGGCAAGTATTCGATGACAGCATCGAGTACAAGTTGAACTCCTTTATTTTTGAAAGCAGTACCACAAACAACTGGGTAGAATTCTACAGCCAAAGTTGCTTTACGGATTGCATTTTTAAGTTCTTCGACTGTAAGTTCTTCTCCGCCAAGGTATTTTTCCATGAGTACTTCATCGAAATCTACAACAGCTTCAACCAAACGTTCGCGAGCTTTTTCTGCATCCGCACGGTATTCTTCAGGAATTTCACGAACTTCAACGTTCATACCAGTATCATCTGGATAGAAGTTAGCTTTCATTTCGACTAGGTCGATGATCGCTTCGAATTCGTCTTCCGCACCAATTGGTAATTGGATTGGATGAGCATTCGCTTGAAGACGGTCGTGGAGTGTTCCTACCGAGTAAAGGAAGTCTGCTCCAGTTTTGTCCATTTTGTTGACAAATACGATACGCGGAACGCCGTATGTTGTCGCTTGACGCCAAACTGTTTCAGTCTGTGGCTCAACGCCTGACTGTGCATCAAGTACCGTTACTGCACCATCAAGTACTCGTAGTGAACGTTCAACTTCTACAGTGAAGTCTACGTGTCCAGGAGTATCGATGATGTTTACGCGGTGGCCTTTCCAACTTGCAGTTGTCGCAGCTGAAGTGATCGTGATTCCACGCTCTTGCTCCTGCTCCATCCAGTCCATCTGAGACGCACCTTCGTGCGTTTCTCCGATTTTGTGAATACGACCTGTGTAATAAAGGATCCGCTCAGTCGTTGTTGTTTTACCAGCATCGATGTGAGCCATGATACCAATGTTACGAGTATTCTCTAAGGAGAACTCTCTACCCATGTTGTATTGCTCCTTCCATATAGGAATAACGAATTAATGAACGAGTGGATTTTACCAGCGGTAGTGAGCGAATGCTTTGTTCGCTTCTGCCATCTTGTGCATTTCTTCACGACGCTTAACAGACGCGCCTGTGTTGTTTGATGCATCAAGAATTTCGTTCGCAAGACGTTCTTCCATTGTCTTTTCACCACGAGTACGTGAATAGTTCACAAGGTAACGAAGACCAAGAGTTGTACGTCGCTCAGGACGAACTTCTACTGGTACTTGATAGTTAGCTCCACCTACGCGGCGAGCGCGAACTTCAAGAACTGGCATTACATTGTTAAGTGCTGCTTCAAATACTTCAATCGGATCATTCCCTGAGCGTTCTTTAACAAGTTCAAACGCACCGTATAAAATTTTCTGAGAAGTACCTTTTTTACCGTCTACCATCATTTTGTTGATGAGGCGGCTGACAAGCTTCGAATTATAAATTGGATCTGGCAAAACGTCACGTTTTGCAACTGGACCTTTACGAGGCATGGGGTGTTCCTCCTTTCAAAATAGTTATTAGTTTATTATTTTTTCTCTTTTGGCTTTTTCGCACCGTAGTGTGAACGACTTTGCATACGGCCAGTTACACCAGCAGTATCAAGTGCTCCACGAACGATGTGGTAACGAACACCTGGTAAGTCTTTCACTTTTCCTCCACGGATTAGAACAACACTGTGCTCTTGAAGGTTGTGACCTTCACCAGGGATATAAGCGTTAACTTCCAATGTGTTTGTCAAACGAACACGAGCATACTTACGAAGAGCCGAGTTTGGTTTCTTCGGAGTCATTGTACCCACACGTGTGCAGACACCTCGTTTTTGTGGCGAGTTGACATTTGTCATTGATTTTTTGAAACTGTTGTACGTTTTTCCAAGTGCCGGAGCTTTTGAACCGCTAGTTTTCGACTGGCGAGCTTTACGGACTAATTGGTTAATTGTAGGCATCGGTTTTTCCTCCTTCCAACTTCTTTTTTAAGACCACACATCCAGGTGGTTCATTTTTTGGGTAAAAACAAAGGCTTTGCACATTTTTTGCGCAAAAACCATTAATCAGTGATGACGACCACTGATGCAGCTACTTGAATACCACATGCTTTTCCAAGTTCATTCCGAGAATCAACATATGTCAACGGAATTCCTTTACGAGCTGCTTCTTCAATTACAGGAGTGGTTACCCGCTCTTCTGCATCTTGTGCAATGAAGACTTCATGCGCCTTATTCAGACGAATCGTTTTCACCGCTTGCTTTGTACCGATGATCAGCTTCTTTGCCTGAGTGACTTTATCATAAGACATGATGACATCCTCCAAAGAACAGACATTCAACTATCAACCTTTTGTATAGTACCATCTGTGAGAGTTCGTGTCAACAGTAAAACTGAAAAACGGAAGGATCTTAGGCCTTCCGTTTTCAATTTCATTACTCTGCTGTTACTGTATTCTCGTTTCCTTTAACTTCACGATCCATTTCGATTCCGCGATAACGTTGCATACCTGTTCCAGCTGGAACGAGTTTACCGATGATAACATTCTCTTTCAAGCCGAGAAGTTCATCTGTTTTACCTTTGATGGCTGCATCTGTTAGAACGCGTGTCGTTTCTTGGAACGAAGCGGCAGAAAGGAATGATTCCGTTTCAAGTGATGCTTTTGTAATTCCAAGAATAACTGGACGTGCTGTTGCTGGAAGTTTGTTAGTTTTAAGAACTTTACCATTCGCTTCAGCAAACTGATGAATGTCGAGAAGAGATCCTGGTAGCAAGTCTGTATCGCCCGCTTCGATAACGCGAACTTTACGCATCATCTGACGAACCATTACCTCAACGTGCTTATCACCGATTTCAACTCCTTGCATCCGGTATACTTTCTGAACTTCTTTCAGAAGGTATTCTTGAACAGTAGAGACGTCTTTAACTACAATCAATTCTTTAGGATCGATTGACCCTTCAGTAAGCGGCTGACCGCGTTCGATTATATCTCCAACCTCAACTTTCAAGCGACCATTATATGGTGCAAGGTATTTACGTGTTTCCACGTCCCCTTTAATCGTAAGTTCTTTCTGTCCTTCACGAATTTCATCGATATCTGTAACGACACCTTTAATTTGTGAAATAACAGCTTGACCTTTAGGGTTACGGGATTCGAAGATTTCTTGAATACGTGGAAGACCTGATGTGATATCGTCTCCAGCTACACCGCCTGTGTGGAATGTACGCATTGTAAGCTGTGTACCTGGTTCACCGATTGACTGAGCTGCAATAATACCAACTGCTTCGCCCACTTCAACTGTTTCGCCAGTCGCCAAGTTGATGCCGTAACATTTTTTACAAACGCCGTGCTTCGTATTACAAGTGAATGCAGATCGAATGGACATTGATGTAATACCAGCTCCAATGATTGCTTGGGAGATATCGGCAGTAATAAGTTGGTCTTTATCCACTAAGATTGCTCCCGTTTCAGGATGGAGCACTTTCTTCTTCGCGTGACGACCTTCAATACGCTCATCTAATCCTTCAATCAATTCAGCGCCTTCAGCAAGAGCAGAAATTTCTAGTCCTCTGTCTGTGCCACAGTCGTCTTCACGAACAATGACATCTTGAGCTACGTCAACTAGACGACGTGTTAGGTAACCTGAGTCAGCAGTTTTCAGAGCTGTATCTGCAAGTCCTTTACGCGCTCCGTGTGTCGAGATGAAGTACTCGAGTACGGTTAGTCCTTCACGGAATGATGACTTGATTGGCAATTCGATAATTCGTCCTGCCGGGTTGGCCATCAGTCCACGCATACCTGCGAGCTGTGTAAAGTTAGATGCGTTACCACGCGCTCCAGAGTCACTCATCATGAAGATTGGATTTGTGTTTTCTAGAGAGTCCATCAATTTGCCTTGAATGACATCTTTCGCATGACTCCAGTAAGAGATTACACGATCATAACGCTCTTCGTCTGTAATCAAACCGCGACGGAACTGCTGGGTTACTTTATCCACTTTTGCTTGTGCATCTTGCAAAATTTCATGTTTGTCAGGAAGAACTACGATATCTGAGATACCTACTGTAATTCCAGCACGAGTTGAATATTTGAATCCAAGATTCTTCATACGGTCGAGCATTCTAGAAGTCTCAGTAATGTGGAATCTACGGAAGATCTCGGCGATAATTTCCCCAAGGATTGCCTTCTTGAATGGTGACACGACTTCTGCATCTCGGACGTGTTCAGGAATATTAGTTGTTCCTGGCACAAAGTATTTAGCAGGTGTTTCAATTTGAAGGTTGTTCATAGTTGGCTCGTTAATATACGGGAATGATTCAGGAAGAATTTCGTTGAAGATTACTTTCCCGACTGTCGTAATTAACATTTGGCTATTCTGTTCCTCTGAAAACGTTGGGTTTTTAAGAGAGCTTGCTGCAATCGCTATACGAGAGTGCAAATGCACATGTCCGTTTTGATAAGCGATTAGCGCTTCGTTCACATTACTGAACGTTTTACCTTCTCCAACAACTCCAGGACGCTCAAGAGTTAAGTAATAGTTACCAAGTACCATATCCTGAGAAGGAGTAACAACCGGTTTTCCATCTTTAGGGTTCAAGATGTTTTGTGCCGCTAGCATAAGAAGACGAGCTTCTGCTTGTGCTTCTGCAGAAAGTGGTACGTGTACAGCCATTTGGTCACCATCGAAGTCAGCGTTATAAGCTGTACAAACTAGTGGGTGAAGCTGGATCGCACGACCTTCAACAAGCATTGGTTCGAATGCCTGGATACCAAGACGGTGAAGTGTTGGTGCACGGTTCAAAAGAACCGGATGCTCCCGAATAACTTCTTCTAGTACATCCCATACATCCGAATGCAATCGCTCGATTTTACGTTTAGCACTCTTGATATTGTGTGCAAGTCCACGTTCAACGAGTTCTTTCATAACGAATGGTTTGAACAACTCAATCGCCATTTCTTTCGGAAGTCCACATTGGTACATTTTCAAGTTAGGTCCTACGACGATAACAGAACGACCAGAGTAGTCTACACGTTTACCAAGTAAGTTTTGACGGAAACGTCCTTGCTTACCTTTCAACATGTGAGAAAGAGATTTCAATGGACGGTTACCCGGTCCAGTTACAGGACGTCCGCGACGACCGTTATCCACGAGAGCATCGACAGCTTCTTGAAGCATACGCTTCTCGTTTTGAACGATGATTCCTGGAGCACCAAGATCCAATAGTCGTTTCAGACGATTATTCCGGTTAATTACTCGACGATAAAGATCATTTAAATCGGAAGTTGCAAAACGACCACCATCTAATTGAACCATCGGACGAAGTTCAGGCGGAACGACAGGAAGCACTTCAAGAACCATCCATTCAGGTTTGTTTCCAGAGTTACGGAATGATTCCACAACTTCTAAACGACGGATCGCACGTGTACGACGCTGTCCTTGAACTGTTTTAAGCTCTTCTTTCAAGCTTTCTGTTTCTTTATCTAAATCTATAGCGGATAGAAGTTGTTCAATAGCTTCAGCTCCCATAAGCGCTTGGAACTTAGTGCCATACTTTTCACGATACAAGCGGTACTCTTTTTCAGAGAGTAGTTGCTTACGCTCAAGTGGTGTATCTGCTGGATCAACAACTACATAAGAAGCAAAATAGATTACTTCTTCTAGTGCACGTGGTGTCATATCCAGAATGAGTCCCATTCGGCTAGGAATACCTTTGAAGTACCAAATGTGTGTTACTGGTGCTGCAAGTTCAATGTGACCCATACGTTCACGACGAACTTTTTGACGAGTGACCTCTACGCCACAACGGTCACAAACGACACCTTTATAACGAACACGCTTATATTTCCCACAATGACATTCCCAGTCCTTTGTAGGTCCGAAAATACGCTCACAGAACAACCCATCTTTTTCAGGCTTCAATGTACGATAATTGATTGTTTCAGGCTTCTTTACCTCACCATATGACCAAGAACGAATCTTGTCAGGTGAAGCTAGCCCTATTTTCATATACTCAAAATTATTAACATCTACCAAGGAGCCTACCTCCCTCTTGTCTAGTCGCTGACTTGCCGGCCCTGTTGTACCATTTAAAAAAGGGGGACAGTGCCCCCTGATTATTCAATTCTACTTATGAATTAGACTGGTTGGTCTTCCTTCATAAGGTTTAACGCATCCGTTGGCTGCATATCGTCATCTTCTTCTAGGTCACGTAATTCGATCTCTTCAAAGTCTTCGGAAAGCATTTTAACATCCAATCCAAGACTTTGAAGTTCTTTAATTAGAACTTTAAAGGATTCTGGTACGCCTGGTTGAGGAACGCTGTCGCCTTTAACAATTGCTTCATACGTTTTCACTCGACCTACGACATCATCCGATTTCACTGTCAAGATTTCTTGAAGTGTATAAGCGGCACCATAAGCCTCGAGTGCCCAAACTTCCATCTCACCGAAACGCTGTCCACCAAACTGGGCTTTACCACCAAGCGGTTGTTGCGTAACGAGTGAGTAAGGTCCCGTAGAACGGGCGTGGAGTTTGTCGTCGACCATGTGGGCAAGTTTGATCATGTACATAATTCCGACTGACACACGGTTGTCGAATGCTTCTCCAGAACGACCGTCATATAGCACAGTCTTTCCGTCGCGATCCATACCTGCTTCTTCCATCGTATCCCATACATCTTGTTCGTTTGCACCATCAAATACAGGAGAAGCCATATGAGCGCCTAACGCACGTCCAGCCATACCAAGGTGCATCTCAAGTACCTGTCCGATGTTCATCCGTGATGGTACGCCAAGCGGGTTAAGCATGACATCTACTGGTGTTCCATCAGGCATGAATGGCATATCTGATTCTGGTAGAATCCGAGAAATTACACCTTTGTTACCGTGACGTCCAGCCATCTTATCTCCCACAGAGATTTTACGTTTCTGAACGATATATACACGCACTAACTGGTTCACACCAGGTGCAAGTTCATCGCCATCTTCACGATTGAACACTTTAACATCAAGAACGATACCGCCCGCTCCGTGAGGCACACGAAGTGATGTATCACGAACTTCGCGCGCCTTCTCACCAAAGATTGCATGAAGAAGTCGTTCTTCAGCTGTGAGCTCAGTTACACCTTTAGGCGTAACCTTACCAACAAGAATGTCTCCATCATGTACTTCAGCACCAATACGAATAATTCCACGATCGTCTAAGTTGCGTAATGCATCTTCACCGATGTTTGGAATATCACGAGTGATTTCTTCAGGTCCGAGCTTAGTATCACGAGCATCTGATTCATATTCTTCAATATGAACAGAAGTGAATACGTCATCTTTCACGAGACGTTCGCTCATGATGATCGCATCCTCGTAGTTATAGCCGTCCCAAGTCATGAATGCAATCAGGATATTTTGGCCAAGAGCCATTTCTCCTTTTTCCATTGATGGTCCGTCAGCAAGGATATCTTTCTCAGAAACTCGATCGCCTACACTTACGATTGGACGCTGGTTATAGCATGTTCCTTGGTTTGAACGGATAAAGTTCGAAAGACGATAGATGTCGATGTCACCTTTGACTTCTTTGCCTTCTACTGTGTTAATACGACGAACGCGTATTTCTTTTGCTTCGACGTGCTCAACAATCCCTTCGAACTTAGAAACAACAGCTGCTCCTGAATCACGCGCAGACACATGCTCCATACCAGTTCCTACAATAGGTGCTTTCGGATTAATTAGAGGTACTGCTTGTCGTTGCATGTTCGCTCCCATTAGGGCACGGTTAGAGTCATCATTTTCTAAGAACGGAATACAAGCTGTCGCTGCCGATACAACTTGTTTCGGAGAAACGTCCATGTAGTCAATTTGTTCACGCTTGAATACAGTGTTATCACCTTGGAATCGACCAACTACTTCATCATTAGTAAATGTACCGTCATCGTTGAGCAGTGCATTTGCTTGAGCCACAATATAGTTGTCCTCAAGGTCAGCTGTCAAATAGTCAATACGAGCTGTAACTTTACCCGTATCAGGATCTACTTTTCGATAAGGTGTCTCGATGAAACCAAACTTGTTCACTTTCGCAAAAGTAGAAAGCGAGTTGATTAGTCCAATGTTCGGACCCTCTGGAGTTTCAATCGGACACATACGACCATAGTGAGAGTAGTGAACGTCACGTACTTCCATTCCAGCACGTTCACGTGTTAATCCACCAGGTCCAAGTGCAGATAGTCTACGTTTGTGCGTAAGTTCTGCAAGCGGATTTGTTTGGTCCATGAACTGAGATAACTGTGAACTACCAAAGAATTCTTTAATAGACGCAATTACAGGTCGAATGTTAATGAGTTGTTGAGGCACGATGGATTGTGTGTCATTGATAGACATACGCTCTTTAACAACACGTTCCATACGAGATAAACCAATACGGAATTGGTTTTGCAAGAGTTCTCCAACTGATCGGAGACGTCTATTCCCTAAATGGTCAATGTCATCTGTGTTCCCAACGCCGTGAAGTAAGTTGAAGAAAAAGCTAATTGAAGCAATTATGTCTGAAGGCGTTACGTGTTTAACAGAATCGTCAATAACGCCATTTGAAATGACATTAATGATTTGTCCTTCTTCGCCCTTTGGAGCATAGATCTTCACAGATTGAATACGAATGTCTTCTTCTAACACTCCGCCCATCTGTTTCAAATCTTCTACGCCTACACCTTGTTCAAAGTAAGGAAGTAATTTGTCCAACATGCGACGGTCAATCAACTGTCCTTTTTCAATCAGGATTTCACCTGTTTCAGGATCAGCAAGAGTTTCTGCAATCGTTTGGTTGAACAAACGATTTTGAAGATGAAGCTTTTTATTCATTTTATAACGACCTACGTTTGCAAGATCATAACGCTTTGCGTCAAAGAATCGAGAAAACAGTAAGTTTTTCGCACTATCTAATGTTGGTGGTTCACCCGGACGTAGACGCTCATAGATTTCCAAAAGAGCTTTTTCCGAGTTTTCCGTATTATCTTTTTCAAGAGAGTTTCGAAGGTATTCGTTATCACCGATTAAATCAATGATCTCTTGATCACTTGAAAAACCAAGTGCACGTAGGATGACTGTGATCGGTAACTTACGGGTACGGTCGATACGAACGTGTACAACATCTTTTGCATCCGTTTCGTATTCAAGCCATGCACCACGGTTTGGAATTACCGTTGCACCGAATCCACGCTTACCATTCTTATCTGTCTTATCGTTAAAGTAGACACTTGGAGATCGAACGAGCTGAGAAACGATAACTCGTTCAGCACCATTAATGACAAAAGTACCATTCTCTGTCATCAATGGGAAATCTCCCATAAAGACATCTTGTTCTTTAACATCTTCAGTTTCTTTATTGTGTAAACGGACTTTCACCCGAAGTGGCGCAGCATATGTTACGTCGCGTTCCTTTGACTCATCCACAGGATATTTAGGCTCGCCAAGCTTATAATCGACAAATTCTAATGATAGATTCCCGGTGAAATCTTGGATAGGTGAAATATCGTGGAACATTTCACGTAACCCTTCCTCCAAAAACCATTCATAAGATGCCGTCTGAATTTCAATCAGATTTGGCAGATCGAGTACTTCGCTAATTCTCGCGAAACTTCTGCGCTGACGGTGTTGACCATACTGAACTAAGTGACCTGTCAACTCTTTCACCCCTCATAAGACATTAATAGAGCTTGCTCGGCATCTTGACAATTTCAGGCCGGTTTGAAATTAGCGCCAGTATTACCAAGTATCTCATAATAAGTCTTTCCGAAATCAAAAAAATAGTGTATGATATCGAAAAAACAAAAAGAAAACGAGTTCCGGCTAGAGCTCATTTTCGATTTACCCATCTTTTATCCAACGTCAGTATACCTATCATTTACATTACTTATGCAAACGCATAAAAAGGCGCACGAATGCAGTATATTTATTGTTGCATTTTATAATGCTATCACAGGGGTTACCTGGCGTCAATGTTTTTTTGACTTTATAATGTAATAACCCTTGCTTTTCTCCACAACTTCTGCATTACCGAGCAACTCTTCTAGTTTTGCGATGGTAGATGGAGCCCCTTGCTTCTTCTGTATAACTATCCAAAGCTCACCACCTGTAGCTAATCGCTCACAAGCTTGCTCATAGATTTTGAAAACCGTTTCCTTACCGGCACGAATCGGAGGATTCGTTAAAATCGAAGCAAATTCTTTCATTTCGACCCCTTCTAGTGCATCACTTGAAAAGATCTCCACGTTCTTGATTCCATTTTTTTGAGCATTCGCACGCGAAAGAGATAATGCACGCTCATTCACATCTACCATTTGAATCGTCCGATCTTTCATTATTGAAGCTAAAGACAACCCTACCGGTCCATATCCACAACCGACATCCAGAATATCGCCTTCAATCTCCGGCTCCTTAAACGTATCAATAAGCAAACGCGAACCGAAATCCACTTCGCCTTTACTAAATACGCCCGCGTCTGTTATGAAAACGAAATGAGTTCCGCGCAAAGTGGTTTCCCATTGTTTCGGTTCACTTTTCACGTCCGGGTTCTTTGAATAGTAATGATCCGCCACACCAACACCTCCTAAAGTGCTCCTCAATAAATTTGGGTATAAAAAAACGAAGAAAAACCCGTCAACAAAGACGAGCTTTTCTTCGAGTTTTACGAATTACTTAACTTCTACAGAAGCGCCTACTTCTTCAAGCTTAGCTTTAACTTCTTCAGCTTCAGCTTTTTCTACGCCTTCTTTGATAGCTTTTGGTGCGTTATCAACAACTTCTTTCGCTTCTTTCAAGCCTAGGCCTGTGATTTCGCGAACGACTTTGATGACTTTGATTTTTTGGTCTCCAGCAGCAGTAAGAACTACGTCGAATTCAGTTTGCTCAGCAGCAGCTTCTCCGCCACCAGCACCAGCCATAGCTACAGGAGCTGCAGCAGTTACGCCAAATTCTTCTTCGATTGCTTTTACTAAGTCGTTAAGTTCAAGAACTGTCATTTCTTTGATAGCGCCTAAGATTTGTTCGTTAGTCATTATAGTTCCTCCTAATGGGTATGTTTTGCGAGTTAACTCGCTAATGGGTCAAGATGCGATATTACGCGCCTTGTTCTTCTTTTTGGTCTGCAACGGCTTTTGTAACCAACGCGAAGTTGCGCATTGGAGCTTGAAGCACGCTGAGTAGCATAGAGAGAAGTCCTTCGCGTGAAGGAAGAGTCGCCAATGCTTTTACTTCTTCAACAGAAGCAAGTACACCTTCGATGACACCAGCTTTGATTTCCAAAGCTTCGTTGTCTTTAGCGAAGTTGTTGATGATTTTTGCCGGTGCGATTACATCTTCAGTTGAAAACGCAATTGCGTTTGGTCCTGTAAGATGTTCGTTAAGTCCTTCAAGACCTGACGCTTCAGCCGCACGGCGAGCCATCGAGTTTTTGTAGACTTTGAATTCAACGCCTGCTTCACGAAGTTGCTTACGAAGTTCAGTTGCTTGCGCAACGTTAAGACCACGATAGTCAACAACGACCATTGAAGCTGATGCTTTCATCTTGTCCGCGATTTCGTTTACTACTGCTTTTTTCGCTTCTAATACTTTGCTCATCTTGACACCTCCTGTTTAGTGTAGGGGCATTTATACCATATGCATAAAAAACCCTCCGACTGGCAAGCAGACGGAGGGTTGGAAAGTCGTCATCTTTTTACACTTAAAAAGAGCGTCTTGTCCCTCGGCAGGATTATTAAGTAGTTTCCCACTCCTGCTGTCTGCGGTACAAATCGTATATTGCAACAAACGCTATCCTACCAAATGGTAGGGCCGTTGTCAACTATTTATTTTGCGTTTACTGAAGAAGGGTTGATCTTTACAGCAGGTCCCATTGTAGTCGTTAAGTTAACTGACTTCATGTAAGTACCTTTAGCCGCTGCAGGTTTAGCCTTCTGGATAACTTCAAATACTGTTGAAAGGTTTTCTGCAAGTTTTTCGTTGTCGAAAGAAACTTTACCGATTGGAGCGTGGATAATTCCAGCTTTGTCCGCACGATATTCAACCTTACCAGCTTTGATTTCTTGAACTGCTTTAGTAACGTCGAATGTTACTGTGCCAGTTTTCGGATTCGGCATAAGACCTTTTGGTCCAAGAACACGTCCGATTTTACCGACTTCACCCATCATGTCAGGAGTCGCAACGATAACATCGAAATCGAACCATCCTTGTTGGATTTTAGTAATATATTCTGAATCGCCCACAAAGTCAGCGCCTGCTGCTTCAGCTTCTTTAACTTTTTCACCTTTAGCGAAAACGAGTACACGTTGTGTTTTACCAGTACCGTTAGGCAGTACTACTGCTCCACGAATTTGCTGATCATTTTTACGTGTGTCAATTCCAAGACGGAAAGCCACTTCAACTGTTGCATCAAAGTTTGTCGTGCTTGTTTTTTTAGCGAGTTCGATCGCTTCTTTTAAGTCGTATGCCGTTGTACGGTCTACAAGCTTTGAAGCTTCTACGAACTTTTTACCTCTTTTAGCCATAAGATAGTTCCTCCTCGATTGTGGTTTTAGCGGATTAAACCTCCCACGATTAAGGGTTGCCGTGTTCTATAGAACAACCGCAACCCCCATGAAAACATACAATAGAATTAGGTTTCAGATCAATCTTCGATCGTGATTCCCATACTGCGAGCAGTACCTTCAACCATTGCCATCGCTGCTTCAACTGATGCAGCATTCAAATCTTGCATTTTTTGTTCAGCAATTTCTTTAACTTGATCACGCTTCACGACAGCAACTTTGTTTTTGTTTGGTTCGCCTGAACCCTTTTGGATTTTAGCTGCAACTTTCAACAAAACCGCTGCTGGCGGAGTTTTTGTGATGAATGTAAATGAACGATCTTCGAATACAGTGATTTCAACAGGAATAATAAGTCCTGCTTGATCAGATGTACGCGCATTGAATTCTTTACAGAATCCCATGATATTGACGCCTGCCTGACCTAACGCCGGTCCGACTGGCGGTGCTGGATTTGCTTTTCCTGCTGGAATTTGCAATTTCACAAGCTTGATTACTTTTTTAGCCACGAGACACACCTCCTTAAGTCCGTGATGTGGTATTTGGGTTGCCCCTCCCACTCAATATGTGCCTGCCGGCAATGCCGGTAGAATTTTGTTAAGACGTTCAGACATTTAGGTGTCTGACCTTTGAAATAATATCATTATTTCTTTTGTTTTGCAAGAGGGAACGAATATTTTTTTAACTTGTACGTTCTACCTGTTCAAAGTCGAGTTCCATATTCGTCTCGCGACCGAACATATCCACAGACACTTTAACTTTGCCTTGGTCAAGTTCGATTTCTTCTACTTTACCTTGGAAGCCAGCGAAAGGTCCTGCTAATACTTCTACCATTTCACCGATTTCGAAATCAACATCCAATTTGCGTTCCTTCATGCCCATTTGTTTTAGGATGAAAGTCACTTCTTCTGGAAGTAGTGGTGTTGGTTTCGCACCGCCACCTGATGAACCGATAAACCCTGTTACGCCTGGTGTGTTACGCACGACGTACCACGAGTCATCTGTCATGATGATTTCAACAAGGACATATCCCGGGAATGTTTTACGCATTACTGTACGTTTTTTCCCTTCCTTGAAGTCGGTTTCTTCTTCTTCAGGGACAATGACGCGGAATATTTTGTCTGACATTCCCATTGTTTCTACCCGTTTTTCGAGATTTGCTTTGACCTTATTTTCGTACCCTGAGTACGTGTGGACGACGTACCAATTTTTCTCCATTTCCATAACGATGAGGACTGCGCGTCCGTCCCTCCTTTTTTGTTCAAATGAAAAAACCCGTTCTTTCAGTTAGACGGGATATTTTCAGTATGCTATTCAACGTGCTCTATTTATAACGAAACATACCATTCCATTACTCGTGATAAGCCAAGATCCACGAGACCAAAATAGACGGCCATGAAGACTACTGTACCAATAACCACGATCGTGTAGCGAGTCAGATCTTTACGTTTTGGCCAGCTGACTTTCCGCATTTCCGTGACAACATTTTTAAAGAAACTTGTTATCTTGCCCATTCTTTTACAAACCTCCGAATAGTAGATATGACGGCCTAAAGTCTAGCCAGACCCTCACGCTGTTTGTCTGTGTAATGTATGCTCATTGCAATGACTGCAGTGTTTCTTCAGGACCAGCCGTTCAGTTGTTTTGTTACTACTTGCTGGAAGTGAATAGTTTCTGGAGCCGCATTTTTCACAGCTTACTACAATTTTTTTAGACATATCTAGTGAACACCTAGTCTTTCCATAGTCTTGATAAAGAGTACCATCTAACCTATTCCCTGTCAATGCAAGGATAGTCAGAAAATTGCTGATGCTTTATGTAACAACATCAACTTGCATGTAGCGTTCTAACTTACGTTTAATGCGCTGCAAAGCATTGTCGACCGATTTGACTTGGCGATTCAGCTCTTCAGAAATTTCTTGATAAGATTGACCATCCAGATAGAGACCAAGAACTTCTTTTTCTAGACTGCTTAACACCTTATTCATCTCAACTTCCATCTGAACAAAGTTTTCCTTGTAAATCATTAAATCTTGAGGATCATCATTCCCTGCTCCAGAAAGCACGTCTAATAACGTCCGATCCGACTCCTCATCATAGACAGGCTTGTCTAACGAGACCGATGAGTTCAGTGGAATATGCTTTTGCCGAGTAGCTGTCTTGATCGCTGTGATGATTTGCCGTTTGATGCACAGCTCTGCGAACCCTTTAAACGAGCTAAGGCGATCTTCACGGAAATCCCGGATTGCCTTGTACAATCCGATCATACCTTCTTGGATAATATCTTCTTTATCCCCACCCATCATGAAATAAGAGCGTGCTTTCATCCTAACGAACGATTGGTACTTCGTAATGAGAAAGTCGAGTGCATCTGTGTTTCCTTCTTGGATGATTCCGATTAACTGTTCATCGGAAAAGGTACTGAAGTCTACTGTTCTAGGTGCATAAGCTGTCTTTTCCGCCATTCCCCATCACTCCGGTCTATGATGCTAGTTAATCAATTATAGCGTAAGAGAATTTTTTCAGTCAACCGCTCACTTGTTCCCCCTGCGCCATTTTTCAAAAACTTCTGCAACTTCCTGAGATAATTGGATTTTCGAAAAGTCTTGATTCTCCTGGATGGCCTTCACTTTTTCGGAAATAATTTTATCGATTTCCTTCATTTCTATTTCGAATTCCCTTGCAGAAATACGCAATGCACCTTGTCCAAAAATAATCCATTGCTCCGTTAAGTCGGAAGTTGCCACGTGAAGTTGAACAGTACGCTTAGACAGTTCAGAAACTAATTTCTCGATGCGCTCATCTGCTGTTTCGTTCTCTCTTGTAAAAACAACTTCCACATTTGAACGTCTCTCTTTGTTTTCAATTCCCGGTACGAGATACGCATCAAAGACAACGATGACACGCCATCCTTTAAAAGCTTGATATTCTGCCAGTTGGTCTATTAAACGATCGCGAGCTTCGGCAAGTTTAACACGCTTTAGCTCACGTAATTCTGGCCATGCCCCGATAATGTTATAGCCATCGACTAGCAAAATGTCTTTTTTCATTGCGTTGGAAGCCGCTTACGCAATACTTCATACATGAGTAATGAAGCTGCGACAGAAGCGTTAAGCGACGTTACATGGCCACGCATTGGTAAGTGATAAAGGAAATCACATTTCTCTTTCAATAAGCGAGACATACCTTTTCCTTCACTGCCGATAATGACGGCAAGCGGAAGCGTCGCGTCCATTGTGCGATAGTCTGCAGATCCTTTAGCATCTGTTCCCGCAACCCAAACGCCCTTCTTTTTCAACTCATCGACAGTTTGTCCGAGGTTCACAACACGAACAACTGGCACATGCTCGATTGCTCCCGTTGAAGCCTTTGCAACGACACCTGTAAGTCCTACAGAACGTCTCTTAGGAATAATAACACCATGTACGCCAACTGCATCTGCAGTTCTTAAGATCGAACCTAAATTATGAGGGTCTTCCAATTCATCTAATAGCAAAATGAACGGATCCTCTCCACGTTGTTTGGCTACTTCAAATATGTCGTCGAGCTCAGCGTATGTGTACGCGGCAACAGATGCAACGATTCCTTGGTGATTGACATCGAGTAACTGATCCAATTTCTTTTTAGGAACTGCTTGTACAACCACTCCAGCTTGTTTAGCAAGTGTTGTAATCTCTCCGATACTTTGCTTATTCAACCCCTCAGCTATCCATATCTTATTCAATTCCCGGCCCGAACGTAATGCCTCGACGACTGGATTTTTGCCACCAATCAATTCAGTTTCTTCAGTTTCTGACATAGTTTTCTCCTCCTTCAATAAAGTCGATTGCTTTACGGATAACTTCCGCTGTTCTCTCGATATTTCCTAACAAATATAAATAACCAATGACTGCTTCAAATGCTGAACTGTGGTTATACGTAAGAACGTCTGTGTTTTTCGGAACGGAACCAGATTTGGCATTTCTTCCTCTTCGCATAACCGCCATTTCCTCTTCAGTCAAAAACTCTTCCTCTACCATCGCGCGCAGTATTGCTGCCTGTGCTTTAGCAGAAACAAATTGAGTCGCTTCTTTATGCAGAATGTTTGGCTTCACACGACCCGAGCGTAGGAGATGCTCTCGCACCGCCTGCTCATAGACCGCATCCCCCATATACGCTAGAGAAAGTGCTTTTATCTGTCGAACGTCTGCTGGACGCAAACTGTATTCACTCATGACCGTTTCCACCGAACCCCTTGTGCTGTATCCTCCAATAGAATTCCTTGCTCTTTTAACGTATCTCGAATTTCATCGGAACGAGCGAAGTCTTTGTTTTTGCGTGCATCTTGACGTTCCTCAATTAGCTGTTCAATTACTTCATCATGCAATTCATCTTTCTCTTTGAACGGCAGTCCGAGAACGTCCACTAACTGGTTAAACGTTTTTAGGAACGCCTCCAAGATGACTCGTTCTGTATTTTTTTCAAGTAAGTAAACATTCGCAAGTCGTGCTAGTTCAAAAATGACAGCAACCCCATTCGCAGTGTTGAAGTCATCATCCATAGCTCCTTCAAAGGAAAGTAGTTGCGCTTCAATTTTGTGAAGCCAGATATCACTTTGAGCGCCATTGTCTGCTGATACTTCTAAACGGTGTTCAATGTTTTGATAGGCTGTGCGGATACGATCCAAACCATTTGAAGCACTCTCAACAAGATCCTGCGAGAAATTCACAGGCGAGCGATAATGAACAGATAGCATGAAGAATCTCAACACTTGTGGGTCAATCTGTTGAATAATATCATGCACTAAGACGAAATTCCCGAGTGATTTCGACATTTTTTCATTATCAATATTAATGTATCCATTGTGCATCCAGTAGCGAGCAAATGGTTCTCCTGTTAGCGCTTCAGACTGGGCAATTTCGTTTTCATGGTGCGGGAATGTTAAATCCTGACCGCCCGCATGGATATCAATTGTATTCCCCAATAACTGTCTTGCCATTACAGAACACTCGATATGCCAGCCCGGGCGCCCTTCTCCCCAAGGACTACTCCATGAAATTTCTCCTTCTTTTGCAGCCTTCCATAGAACGAAATCGAGTGCATCTTGTTTTCGTTCACTCGCTTCAATCCGAGCACCAATTTTCAATTCATCAATTGATTGATGAGAAAGCTTTCCGTATCCATCAAACTTTCGTGTTCGGAAATAGACATCTCCTGCTGATTCATAGGCATACTCTTTTTCGATTAATAACGAAATGAAATCGATAACGTCTTGAATGTGATCCGTTACACGTGGATGCATATCGGCTTTCTTGCACCCAAGTGCACCTACATCTTCAAAGTACGCTTGAATGAAACGCTCCGTTAGTTCCGGAACTTCCTCTCCAAGTTCATTGGCAGCTTTTATGATTTTATCATCGACATCAGTGAAGTTAGAAACGTATTTCACTTTGTAACCTCGGTACTCCAAGTATCTGCGGACCGTATCAAAAACGATTACAGGACGCGCATTACCAATATGGATGTAGTTGTAGACAGTAGGTCCACATACGTACATTTTCACTTCTCCTTCAGTAATTGGAACGAACGGCTCTTTCTTACGTGTCAGTGTATTGTATAACTGAATTGTCATCGCTTCTCATCCTTTTCATCGCTATTTGGTGTCGCTTTTGTAAGCTCTTTAAGTTGTAGCTCCAGTTGAACAATGCGGGCATCCATGGCTTTACACATATCGGAAACTGGATCCTGTAGAGTATGATTTAAACGATCTTTCACACGAACTCCATTTGAAATGACTACTTTCCCCGGTATTCCTACTACCGTAGAATCTGAAGGTACGTCTTTTAAGACGACAGATCCTGCGCCTACTTTACTATTTGTTCCAATGATAATGTTTCCGAGCACTTTAGCTCCCGTTGCTACTAAGACGTTATCGCTGAGCGTAGGATGTCTTTTGCCTTTTTCTTTGCCCGTTCCACCTAACGTAACGCCTTGGTAGAGCGTAACGTCATTGCCGATCTCACACGTTTCACCAATGACAATTCCCATGCCATGATCAATGAAAAGACGTCTTCCAATTTGAGCACCTGGATGAATTTCAATCCCGGTAAAAAATCGATTCATTTGAGACAATACGCGCGCTGCAAAGTGCATATTCCGTTTAAACAATGCGTGCGCAATTCGGTGCGACCAAATTGCATGTAATCCTGAATATGTCAATACAACTTCGAACGTACTTCGTGCTGCGGGGTCTTGTTCAAAAATGCAACGGATGTCTTCTTTCATTCTAGAAAACACTTGGATCCCCCCCTTTTTTTTCAATAAAAATACGCCTCTGTCTAATGACAGAGACGCAGTTATCGCGTGGTTCCACTCTTTTTTCGAAAGGGATACGTACTTTCCACATTCGCTCGACGTCTGTAACGCAGACGATACGTCCGGCTTACTAAATTTCAGCCTGGCGCTCAAAGGTGCATTTCTGTAAAACAAGAGGCCCAGATCTCTTTCAGCCGGTGGAGATCTTCTCTGAAGGGCACGCTCTACATACTTCTCCTCTTCAACGCTTTTAATATAGTTGTTACGTTCTTGAATATCTCTAATTGTACACGGCAGGTGCCGCTTGTCAACAATCGCTTACTGAACGAACTTTTCAACACGTCCAATTATTTTTTCACGACCTAGTAGTGCAATCGATTCTGGCAATTCCGGACCGTGCGCTTGACCTGTTGCAACGACACGGATCGGCATAAACAAGTTTTTACCTTTGTGACCCGTTTCTTTTTGTACCGCTTTGATAGCGCCTTTAATAGACGGAGCATCAAAGGTTTCCAAGTTTTCGAGCTGTTGCTTGAACGAAGTCATCACTTCAGGGATTTGTTCTCCTGCAAGAATTTCATTTGATTGTTCATCATATTCCACAGTATCACTGAAGAATTGGGCAGATAGCTCAACGATCTCCGCGCCATAGCTTAACTGGCTATGGTACAAGGCGATTAAGTCATGAATCCATGCACTTTCTTCTGCTGTCATCTTTTCATTGACACGCCCTGCTTTTACAAGGTGTGGCAACGTCAACGCAACAACTTCATCAAGATTTAATTTTTTAATGTATTGGTTATTCATCCAAGTTAATTTCTGTTTGTCGAACATAGAAGGTGACTTCGATAAACGAGTTACATCGAACTGTTCAATGAGCTCATCTTTTGTGAACAGCTCCTCTTCCCCGACAGGAGACCAGCCGAGTAATGCAAAGAAGTTGAACATTGCTTCAGGCAAGAATCCAAGATCTTTATATTGCGAGATGAATTGGATAATGGACTCATCCCGTTTAGATAGTTTCTTACGATCTTCGTTGACGATGAGCGTCATGTGACCATAACGTGGTGCTTCCCAGCCAAATGTATCAAAAACCATAAGCTGTTTAGGTGTATTCGTTAAATGCTCTTCCCCACGGAAAACGTGAGACATTTTCATCATATAGTCATCGATCACAACTGCGAAGTTGTATGTTGGAATGCCATTCGCTTTCACAAGCACCCAATCGCCGATATCTTTAGATTCGAATTGAACACTACCACGAACTAAATCCTCGATTGTGTACGTCACGTTTTCAGGTACACGCATACGGATTGTATAAGGTGTGCCTGCTGATTCTTTTTGCGCAACTTCTTCGGCACTCAAGTGACGACAAGTCCCATTGTACATCGGTGCTGCAATTCCTGATGCTTTCTGCTTTTCGCGCTCTTCTTCAAGCTCTTCTGTTGTACAGAAACACTTATAAGCAGCACCTTTTTCGAGCATTTCTTTAGAATACTTCTCATACGTATCCAAACGTTCCATTTGGCGGTAAGGACTATAAGGCCCTCCGATATCTACTGACTCATCGTGCTCAATTCCTAACCACTTTAGGTTTTCAAGCTGCGATAACTCGCCTGCTTCTATATTACGAACTGTGTCTGTATCTTCAATTCGTACAATGAATTTACCTCCATGATGGCGGGCGAACAAATAGTTGAATAATGCTGTACGAGCTCCTCCAATGTGTAAATGACCTGTCGGGCTCGGGGCGTAACGTACACGTACTTCTGCTGTCATTAGTAGACATCTCCGTTCTGTTAGTTCAAATAATAAATACTTGTATAGATTAGTTTACCAAAAACTTAAGCTTTCACCAATAGAATTGCCGCAAGGGAAGCAATCCCTTCTTCTCTACCGACGAATCCCAACTTCTCTGTTGTTGTTGCTTTAATATTCACTTGGCTCGGATCTGCGTGTAGTAATGAGGCTACACGGTTTTTAATGGTTTCAACATGAGGAGCAATTTTAGGCTGCTGAGCCATGATTGTACAATCTATATTTCCAAGTACATAGCCCTCTTCTTCCACTAACTTCCATACTTCTTCAAGCAACACTGCGGAATCAGCATCTTTAAATGCAGCATCCGTATCCGGGAAATGATGGCCGATATCACCTTTTCCGATAGCTCCAAGTGCTGCGTCAGTAATCGTGTGTAACAAAACGTCTGCGTCCGAGTGTCCAATTAACCCTTTAGTATGGGGAATCGTAATTCCTCCAATTATTAGCGGACGTCCTTCTGCAAATTCATGTACGTCAAATCCTTGTCCAATTCGTATCATCATATCGTCTCCTCAAGCCTTTTTTTCAACAAATAACCTCCATAAGCAAGATCCTCTGGAGTCGTCATTTTAATGTTGTCATATGTACTTTCTACAATCCGGACTTCGTAGCCAGCATGTTCAGCTAACATCGCTTCGTCCGTTCCTAGAAAGCGTTCTTTCTCCGCTCTTAAAGAAGCTTCTTCTAATATCTCATAGCGGAATGCTTGTGGCGTTTGAATGACCCACAATCGTTCGCGATCAGCCGTTTCTTCAATAATTCCGTCAGTTACATATTTCATAGTATCTTTTGCTTTGACCCCTGCAACTGCTGCACCGTGAAGCAATGCACATGTCGCTAATTCATGAATGACTTGCTTTGCAATGAATGGCCGAGCAGCATCATGCACAAGAACTATTCCACCCGATTGATGAGCCGCTAAACACGCTTTCACACTATGCTGGCGCTCAGATCCACCTTCAGGTAACGCTCTAATCTTTGTAATCTGTTCTTGTTCGATAATCATTTCAATTTTGGCACGTTCGTCTTCTTTAATTGCTAAAATTATTCCTGTACACCATGGGTCCTGTTGAAAAACCACTAATGTGTGGGCCAATATCGTTTTACCATTGAGCTCTAGAAAAAGTTTGTTATGCCCTGCTCCCATCCGCGTTCCGCTTCCGGCAGCAGGCATCATTACTGTATAGTCCATCGTAACTCCTTTCCACTGATTGTGATTCAGTGGGTTTTGGATTGCTTCCCATTTTTCGGTTTCGCAAAGATCATACGTCCCGCTGAAGTTTGAAGCACGCTTGTAACAATGACTTCAATCGCATTCCCTATATAGTTACGTCCGTCTTCAATGACAATCATCGTACCGTCATCTAAATACGCAACCCCTTGGTTATGCTCTTTTCCGTCTTTGATGACCACTACATGCATTTCTTCACCAGGAATGACAACTGGTTTAACAGCATTAGCAAGATCATTAATATTCAATACAGAAACTCCGTGTAAGTCTGCGACCTTGTTCAAGTTGAAATCGTTCGTAACTACGAGCCCATTCATCTGTTTAGCAAGCTTCACTAATTTCAAATCGACTTCAGCAACAGCAGGGAAGTCTTCATCCGTAATCATAATTTTCTTGCCGTCCCCTTCTTGCAAACGACGGAGTACATCTAGACCACGTCTTCCTTTTGTACGCTTCAACGTATCCGCTGAATCGGCAATGTGTTGTAACTCGGTTAGTACGAACTGCGAAACGACCAATACGCCTTCGAGGAATCCTGTGTCAACAATGTCGGCGATTCGCCCATCAATGATGACACTCGTATCGAGTACTTTGTAAACAGCACCTTTACTATCGTCTGTTTCAGTTTCCTGGTCCTTTTTACGACCCACATTGCGGATTGAAAAAATGGCTGTTAAAAACTCATCGCGCTTTTTAAATCCGACTTGAAACCCTAAATAACCGAACAATGCAGATAGCAGGATTGGTAGCACTGATGTTACACCCGGGATTTGAATATTACTTAGTCCCCAGCCAGCTAAAAACGCCACGAACAATCCGACAATCAAACCAATTGTTCCGAATAGCAGATCCAAAATTGGTGCATTCATAAGTAAGTCTTCCAACCGTTTTATGAAATTGACAATAGGATCTGTTAAAAATGTGCTGAAGACGAAGAGGAAAAGTGCTCCTAAAACGGCTGCGACATATGGGTTATTAATAAACGGGGTTGCTGTGAAAGAAGATAATTGGAATAAGTACGGAAGAAACAATACACCAAGTGTCCCACCAACCAATAGAAACATAATTTGTACAACTCTTTTCAGCATTCAATCCACCTCCTTTTAGTAGTCCTAGTATACATGTATTCCCTATAGATTACCTTCTTGAACCTTAAGATACAGGGAATCCTGAACGTATAGAACAGGACTCCCCAAAACACATAAAAGTTCCTAACATGCGTATGGTTATTGAGGCAAACAGAGATCGAGCGCATCACGGACAGTTTCAACTCCGACAACTTGAATACCTTCTGGAAAGTCCCATCCACCAATATTCGACGTAGGGATAACAGCACGCTCAAATCCAAGCTTTGCTGCTTCTCCAACTCGTTGCTCAATACGTGAAACTCTTCTGACCTCCCCAGTTAACCCTATTTCCCCCATATAACAATCTGAAGCTTTAACAGCGACGTCACGGTAACTGGAGACAATGCTCATGAGCACAGCAAGGTCTATCGCTGGTTCATCCAGTTTGACTCCGCCTGCTACTTTAATATACGCATCCTGTGCCTGCAATAGCATCCCCATTCGTTTTTCTAATACCGCCATCAACAGTGAAACTCTGTTTTGGTCTAGCCCTGTCGCCATCCGTTTTGGATAATTGAAACTAGAAGGTGTAACAAGTGCTTGGATTTCAACTAAAATCGGACGTGTCCCTTCCATCGAAGCGACGATTGTAGAACCCGCGCCACCCTGTGAGCGTTCTTGGATAAACATCTCCGACGGATTTAATACTTCTTTCAATCCAGCTTGCACCATCTCAAAAATCGCAATCTCATTCGTTGAGCCAAATCGATTTTTAACACTGCGTAAAATACGATACGTATGATGGCGCTCTCCTTCAAAGTAGAGGACAGTATCCACCATATGCTCAAGGAGTCGAGGACCTGCAATCTGGCCATCTTTCGTGACGTGTCCTACAAGGAAAATTGCGATTCCTTGTGTTTTAGCAATCTTCATTAACTCTGCCGTACATTCTCTTACTTGCGTTACACTCCCTGGAGCAGAAGCAACTTCAGGATGGTGGATCGTTTGAATCGAATCCACAATGACAAACTTCGGTTTTACACTCTCGATTGTATCGTGAATAAGTGCTAGGTCCGTCTCTGCGTAGATATACAGTTCATCCGACAACACACCTAGACGTTGCGCCCGAAGTTTTGTTTGACGAATCGATTCTTCACCTGAAATATACAAGACTCGTTGTTGTTGGTTCGCTAACAGTGCAGAAACTTGAAGTAACAATGTAGACTTCCCTATCCCTGGATCTCCACCAATGAGCACGAGTGATCCCGGAACAATACCGCCACCTAATACCCGATTCAACTCTTCCATTTCAGTACGGATTCTCGGCTCGTCTTCAGTTGCAATTGCATTAATTGGCATAGCCTTCTGCTTAATGGCATCAGTGTGTTGGAACGCACCGCGTGGTCCTTTTTGGACGATTTCTGTCTCTTCCTCCATCGTGTTCCATTCCCCACATCCTGGACAACGCCCCATCCATTTGGGTGATTCATAGCTACACGACTTACACATGAATTTGGTTTTCTTTTTCGCCATATAGGTCCTCCAAACGACGAAGAGGACAGCCCTCCCCCTTTTTGGCAACTAGGGATGGACTATCCTATTCCTCTACTTCTTTATTAATTTTCTACCATCTCTTCTTGTTTCGTTTCTACTGTGAAGTTTCCATCTACATAATCGACCGTCACTTTTCTACCGGAAAGTGCCGTACCTTTCAACACTTCTTCCGAAAGGCGGTCTTCTACGTGTTTCTGAAGTGCGCGACGAAGTGGACGTGCTCCATATTCAGGATCATATCCTTCATCCGCAATTTTCAATTTCGCTTCTTGAGTTAACACTAACTCAATATCTTGTTCAGCAAGTCTTTTACTCAACTCATCTGCCATCAACGAAACAATTTGCTGCAGCTGCTCTTTTTCAAGTGAATGGAAGACAATCATTTCGTCTACACGGTTCAAGAATTCAGGACGGAAAGCCTTCTTCAACTCTTCCAACATCTTTTTCTTCATGTCTTCGTAGTCTTGTTCACCGTCTTGAAGGTTAAATCCGACGTATTTGTTCTTTCTCAACTCTTGTGCGCCTACGTTTGAAGTCATGATGATTACCGTATTACGGAAATCGACTGTGCGTCCCTTCGAATCCGTCAAGCGGCCGTCTTCAAGTACTTGCAACAGTATGTTAAAGACATCTGGATGTGCTTTTTCGATTTCATCAAGCAAGATAACAGAATATGGCTTACGACGTACTTTTTCAGTCAATTGTCCGCCTTCTTCATACCCTACGTATCCTGGAGGAGATCCGACCAAGCGAGATGTCGTATGTTTTTCCATGTACTCGGACATGTCAATCCGAATCATCGAGTCTTCGTCACCGAACATTGTTTCTGCAAGCGCTCTTGCAAGTTCAGTTTTACCTACACCAGTAGGACCTAGGAAGATGAACGAACCAATTGGTCGTTTCGGATCTTTCAATCCTGCCCTCGCTCTGCGTATTGCCCGGGAAATAGCTGCAACTGCTTCTTTTTGTCCAACAATACGGTTATGCAACTCTTCTTCCATGTTCAATAATTTTGCGGACTCAGTTTCTGCGATTCGTGCTACTGGAATTCCTGTCCACATCGCTACAACTTCAGCGATATCATTGACAGTTACTTCAGATTCCGTTTTGCCTTGCTTTTCTTTCCACTCTGTTTTCGTTTTCTCAAGCTCTTCTTTCATCTTTTGCTCTTTATCACGATAAGAAGCTGCCTTTTCGAACTCTTGGCTTTGAACCGCAGCATTCTTCTCGGAGCGAATTGCCTCCAGATTTTTCTCAAGCTCACGTAAATTGGGTGGGGTTGTATAAGAACGTAAACGTACTTTCGAACCCGCCTCGTCGATTAAGTCAATAGCTTTGTCCGGTAAGAATCGGTCCGAAATGTAGCGGTCAGACATTTTTGCTGCTGCATCAATTGCTTCGTCCGTAATCTTAACGCGATGATGCGCTTCATATCGATCACGTAATCCAGTGATGATCTGAACTGTTTCTTCAACAGATGGTTCATCTACTTGAATTGGTTGGAATCGTCGTTCGAGCGCAGCATCTTTCTCAATATATTTTCTGTACTCGTCTAGTGTCGTTGCACCGATACATTGCAATTCACCTCGTGCGAGCGACGGTTTCAAAATATTAGAGGCATCGATTGCACCTTCTGCACCGCCTGCACCGATAAGTGTATGCAATTCATCGATGAACAAAATGATGTTGCCAGCTTGGCGTATTTCTTCCATCACTTTTTTCATACGGTCTTCAAACTCACCGCGGTATTTAGTACCCGCAACGACCGTTCCCATATCGAGCGTCATTACTCGCTTATCCCGCAAAATCTCAGGGACTTCGTTGTTAACGATCTGTAGCGCAAGACCTTCAGCAATCGCTGTTTTACCAACACCTGGTTCTCCGATAAGAACAGGATTGTTCTTTGTGCGTCGTGCCAACACTTCGATAACACGTGTAATTTCTTTGCCACGACCGATAACCGGATCGAGCGTGCCTTCACGTGCAATTTCGGTCAAGTCACGAGCCAGACCATCTAACGTCGGTGTCGCAGCTGATGCTGATGCACTTTGACCACTTGAATTTGCTGCATCGTTACTACCTAGTAGTTGTAAAACTTGTTGACGAGCTTTGTTTAAGCTGACACCTGCATTATTTAATACACGTGCTGCTATGCCTTCCCCTTCACGGATCAATGCAAGGAGAATATGTTCTGTGCCGATGTATGAGTGACCTAATTTACGGGACTCATCAACAGAAAGCTCAATAACCTTTTTCGCACGTGGTGTGTAGTGAACGATTGGTCCAACATCTTTGCTGCCAGTGCCAACAAGTGTTTCGACACCTGTTTCAATGGTTTCAAAACTAACACCGATTGCTTCTAACGCCTTAGCTGCGATGCCGCCACCTTCACGGATTAAGCCTAATAGAATATGTTCTGTTCCAATTGCTTCATGTTTCATACGAATGGCTTCTTCTTGAGCAAGTTGGAGTACTTTTTGTGCACGTTGTGTGAATCGATTAAACATCATTGACATTCCTCTCCTTCTGCAGAGAATAATTTTCTTCGTACTACTTCTATCTATATTCTTACGGACCGCTAAACAATCGGTTTCCGGGTGAATTGACTTTGACTATCTTTGACTATCATATCGAATTGTATACATAGACGCAAAATAGACGCTCAGAAAGAACCGTCTATTCGTTTGTTTCCGAAGGCCTTTTTTCAAGTCGTTCCCTGAAAAGTTTAGCCCGGCTAATGTCTAATTCTTCAGACGTCAGTTCTTCTCCTTCATAATGCTGAAGAAAACCAGATTGCATAAAAATCATTAACTCGTTCAAAATTGTCACGTCCACATCTTCTATCAATTCAAGATCGATACCAAGACGGACATCAGATAGACATCTTGCCGCTTCTGCAACTGGTAATAGGCGTGCATATGAAATCGTCCCTAATGCACGAAATACACGATTCTCCAATGCGACTCTGGACTTTTCCAGTAATAATTCACGGGCTTTCCGTTCAAGGGAAATAAGACGAGAAACGATATTTGCAAGTTCTGCAAGGATTTCCTGCTCTGATTTGCCGAGTGTCAGCTGGTTAGATACTTGGTAGACGTTGCCTGGCGCTTCGCTACCTTCTCCGTAACTCCCTCTAACTACCATTCCTAGTCTGGAGACCGCAGGAACAATCCGGTTAATTTGCCGAGTCATCGTAAGTGCTGGTAAATGGAGCATGACAGATGCACGCATTCCAGTACCTGTATTTGATGGGCAGCTCGTTAAATAACCAAATTCCTCATCGAATGCATAGGGTAACTCTTCTTCCAGTGAACTATCAGTTTCATCTGCCTTCTGATAAGCACTTTCAAGTTGTAGCCCGGGGAAAATACATTGTATTCGGATGTGATCTTCTTCGTTCACCATAATACTGATGGTTTCGTCTTTCGATAGTAAGACTGCTCCGAAATGCTCTGCCTCAGACAATTGGGGACTGATTAAATGTTTTTCAACAAGTGTTTGACGTTCTAGTGGGGATATTTCGTTCATTCTCGTATAGGAATACCCTTTTTCTTCCGCGCTAAGCAATGCTTTAGAAACTATTCTTCCTACTTCTTCTGCTTGTTCATCCGAAAAGGCGATGGGAAATCGAAATCCTGTAAGGTTTCTTGCAAGGCGGATACGTGTTGACATGACAATATCGGAATGTTCACCATGCGGAACCATCCAGCCAGTTTTTGCATTTTGTATATAGCGGTTATTCCCCATGGTCATTCGCCCCTTCCTCTGCCTGTTCAATGAGCTTCTGCTTCCATTCTTTTATCTCATCTCTCAGGACTGCAGCTTGTTCAAACTGTTCAGATTGTATAGTTTCTTGCATACGTTCCCGAAGCTCTTCAATTTTTAATTTAATGGTCATCTTTTCATTGAACGATGCTGGGATTTTCCCTTTATGAGTTGAGTTGCCGTTATGCAATTTCCCGAACACACGTGGCAATCGTTCACGGAAAGTCTCATAACATGTTGGGCATCCAAACTTACCGATATCCAAAAAACGATGGAAAGTCAATCCACATTCCGGACATTCTGGCATCGGTTTCACTTCACGTGTCTGTTGTTGTAGCGACTCACTACCACTCAACCATTGCGAAAGAAATTGTTGAATGGACATTGGCTCCTGATTCGGATTGTTCGAGAATGTTTGCAAGTTAAATGCACACTTTTCACATAAGTTACGTTCGATCGGTCCGTTTTGCGATTCTTGCATCAAAATTACAGATGCCGGTCTTTCCTGACAGTTTTCACAAAGCATGTTTTACCACCTCATCGTTTAGATACTCAGTTACTCTGTTTGTTCGTATAGGAGCGAGAATAACATGGCCTGCAAGATTCTTGCACGAATCAAGTCTCGTTCGGGTAACGGGTAGTTCAAGACGGAACGATCAACAGCAGCAAGCATCAACCCTGCTTCTCTCTTTGACACGACTTGCTCTGCTAGCAAACGATAGACCACGTCTTCAGCCATCGTATATGATGCCCCTTCTTGCACACTTGCCAAAACGTGGTCCAATAACTCTTTTCGTGAATTCGTCTGAACTCGATATATTCGGATGTAGCCACCTCCACCACGTTTCGATTCCACTGCATATCCACGTTCTAATGTGAATCGGGTCTTAATGACATAATTAATTTGCGAAGGCACACATTGAAATTTTTCCGCCACTTCATTGCGTTTGATTTCAACTATTCCATTATCTTCATGTTCGATAATTGCTTTTAAATATCCTTCTATGATGTCAGAAATATTACGCATTCTCTCACCTCGTTTAGTAGCCCAGTTTTTTTGTTGACTTTGACTATCTTTGACTTAATTGTACCGTATTAAACTCTAGCCACGCAAGATATTTGCAACGTCTTAAAAACAAGTAAAAAGATAAAAAAGTTGAACATTTTATGTTTAGTATGTTTATATTAAAGGTATAGATAAAAGTCGAGGATTTTTTTCTGACCTCTTTTTTCCTCTTTCTACGTTCGAACCCCAAAACAAAAAGCTCCGGGTACACCCATACCGACGGAGGAGATTAAATCAATGAATTGGTACGAGAAGTTAAGTGAGTATTTTCCAATTGAAGAAATGAAGTCAAAGGAACATATGGATGCATTACTGAAAGATAAGCACACGGTTTATCGTAAGGACGAAGGTCCAAAACATGTGCTTATGTATGTTGAAACAGAATCATTCGTGTTTGTTGACTATTTATATGTATCATCGGCTTCACGCGGTGAAGGTCTTGGTAAGAAGTTACTCACGCAGCTAAAAGAAAAAGGAAAGCCGATTTTGTTGGAAGTGGAACCCGTCAATTATGAAGACACTGACACTGAAAAGCGGTTACGTTTCTATGCTCGGGAAAAATTCCATCATGCATCTAGCATTGGCTATAGCCGTCGTTCACTCGCAACAGGAGAACAAACAGACCTCGAAATCCTTTACTGGTCTCCTGATGACGCTTCAGAAGAAACGGTATACGAAGCAATGAAGATGACGTATAAAGAAATCCATACGTATAAGGATGATGAATTCTACGGAGAATCATACGATCCGATCGATAAAGTTTTCACGTTCGATACAGAAGGTAAAACAAACATATTAAAACCATTCACTACTGTTAGCGCTTAATGAATAGAGTTCCATCAAAGAAAGCAGAAGCCGTCAAACGGCTTCTGCTTTTTGTTTATTATTCGGTTAGTGACATGTTGGCAAGTTCTTTTACGGGTAGGAAGAGTTCTCCCGTTTCTATATACGTTATTGATAATTTGTCGCCCTCTTGGATATAAACCGCTTCAGGTATTGTCTCAGAAGAGACAATGAAATTTCGTCCATCCGTAGATTTTACCGAAACCAAGGTGAAGTCTCCTGCACGTTCTTTGTAGACCCGCTTCACAGTTACCGCAGCTTTAGCTTCTGTTGCTTCCGAACTACCATCCACGGAACTGCCACCTCGTTGCAAGGCGGTTTTGTATAGTTTCAATGCATCATTCGGTGAGTTTCCAAAGACGGAAATCTCAGGATTCGCAGCTGATACAATGAAATAGTTTTGTAAAAACCCATTTGAATCTAGCACCGGTGTGAGCCAGCTTGCTTCGCCATAGAAGTTATATAGGACAGGCATTTCACCGGACCACTTTTTCTCAATGAACTTCTTCTCAATAATCTGCAAGGCTCCTTGAGAATCCATATAGGACTCCTCTAAATCCCCTGTATAGTAAGTTGCTTTACCGGTACGACCATCAGTTAGCGCATAGCCTAGCATCGAATCTACGCCTTCTTTCGGACTCGTGAAATCAGTGAAGTAATACATATGTCCATTTTCATCAAAAATAGGGCTGACATTCGCTTCTGTCCCTTCATCAGACGGTAGTTTCACATCTTTTTTACCGACAATCGAATTCCAGAACCCATGAATATACTTCCCAAAATAACTATTTTGCAAGCTGACAGCTTCAGGTGAAACTGCGCCATCGATATAGTCTGGAATATCTTTCAACGCAAACTTTTCAACTGCACCTGTCATCGGATCTGTCATGACTATTCCTTTAACATCAAACCCGTTTCTTGCTGTTATGAATTTACCGTAAGAACGGATGTAATGCGGATTCCCATTATCGTCAATTTCCAATTGAACGTCACCGTAGAAGATCAGTTCAGGATATTTTAACCGCATATGACGATCTACCTGTTTGTTAAAGTACGACGTTTCTGTATACGTCATTTCCGATGCTACAAACTTGGGATTGTCTGCAGAGTTCGTTGCACTCATTCGGAAATACCCCGGTGTCGTTTTACCATTCCACCACTTAAAGAACCCTGAAAACTCAACAGGCGCAATATACACATAGTCGTCTTTTACTTTTTGGATTTGCAAATGGCCTAGATCGTAATAACTTGTATTCGGTACTTGACCGAACGCTTTCTTCATTTTGTTACGCGCAAATTTAGGTGGGACGCTCGCAGGTGTTTTTGTTTCGTCAAATGCTTCAATCTCTACCTGTTGATCCATTTCAACTACTTTGTACTTGGTATCTGCATTCCACAGTGGCGCGGATAAAATATAAATGCCAGCAAAAATCGATAGAAGTGCAACGATTCCCTTCGCCTTTCGATACATACCTCCGTCTAAAACAGCTCCAAGTATCGCAGCTACGAGTAACAGAACCCATAGTGATGACCAATGCTGATCAAGATTTGTCATGTAGTAACATAGTGAGATTGCCAGTGTAATTAGCACGGTTGCGGAAATTAAAGAAATGATTCGTATGCTGCTTGAATGACTTTCCTTTTCTTTAGCTAGGACTGGCCGATGAAGAGGGACCACTAACAGTGCAGCAACAATTCCTGCTACTAGCGAATAGATAAGTAAGTGAATCATATGATTAGCCTTCTTTCCTCTTGTTGAGTACTTCCTAGTGTATACGGAAAGAAGCGCTGAAATGTTTCAGTTTTGATAGATTCATTTATTTGGACAATAAAATACCGATTTCTCTTATGACCAGAGAAATCGGTAGGATGCATTATTATATAGAGCGACGTGTTCTAAGAACACGTGCCATTCTGTGGCCGAACAATCCTGCTACTACTGAAAGAATAATGTCTTTCGGTAGAGGTGGCATCATCCAAACCCAAGCCATTTTGTAAGTGAACGCTTCAGGTGCTGCTGCCCATAACTTGTACGCAGCAAACAACCAGTTCGTACCGATTAAGTAATTGACAACACACCCAACGAGAGCTGCTGTTACAAAACCTACGACAGTACTGTTCTTTTCAACAATCTTACCAACTACATAGGCAACGAATATAAATGAAACGATAAATCCAAATGTTGGACTAATAATTGCACTAGCCCCTCCGCTGAATTTCGCAAATACAGGCGCTCCTGCAAGACCAATTGCCATGTAAACCGTCATTGAAACTGCGCCATAACGACTTCCTAATAGTAATCCTGCAAGCACCGCAAAAAATGTTTGCAACGTTATTGGTACACCACTTACAGATAGCGCGGGTAAAAAGTATGTAATATTTGCACCAATCATCATCAAGGCAGCAAACATCGCTGAGTAGACGAGACCTAATGTTCCGACCATCGTTTTTGAGCGATTCGGTTTGAGTGTTGCACTTGTCCCCATTTATAGCACCCCTTTTAGTTACTACTACTAGAATAAAAGGAAGAAGAGTTTGTGTCAACCTAATAATATTTAAGTTGACTCAAAATGAAAGTAACAAAAAAACTGACAGTCGAGGCTTGTCAGTTTACTGGCGCTTCCCTTCATCTTTCGGAAATAGGAAGAACGAAATAACACCACTGAATACCATAGCACCGAGTGTAATATATAATCGAGACATGACTGGCACATCTGTATGACTTTTGTTAAGCATAACCCAGGCTACCCCACCGACCAACAACATCATTGGAATAACAAATTTGAACGCGCGCATAGCAATCCCCTTTCCTTGCTTGTCTTACCAGTTTACCACATCGATACGTTAACTCCCATTCGACTTTTCACCTTCTCTATTGACGGAACTCTTAAACAACGGTATGATATGTTAAATTATTCACACAACTTAATAGTCATTCTTATCAAGAGAAGCGTAGGGAACTGGCCCGTCGATGCTTCAGCAACCAGCCATTCGGTCAGGTGCTACTTCCAGCGGATTTGTATAGTCCGGCAGATGAGGAGGAGACAATCATTTAGATGAAAAAGCCTTCTTCGTTCTATTTAAGAAGGCTTTTTTATTATTCTCTACTTCATTGCTCTGCCGTAAGAAAGGATGAGAGAAATGAAATTACTCGACCGATTAAAAAATGAAGTTCTAACAGCCGATGGTGCAATGGGAACGTTACTCTATGCGGAGGGTCTCGACTTCTGCTATGAACAATTAAATATAGAAAAGCCGGATGTTATTCAAGGAATTCATGAACAATATATACTTGCAGGCGCTGACATTATCCAAACGAACACATATAGTGCAAACTCCTACAAATTAGCTCGTTACGGGCTGGAGCATCGAGTAAAGGAATTCAACGAAGCGGGAATTACGATCGCAAAGCGTGCTGCTTCTATCGGTGGTCAGTATGTACTAGGTACAATTGGCGGAATCCGTAGTATCCGTAAGAGCGACGCAACAATCGATGATGTACTTTCCATTGTCCAACAACAAGCGGAATCGCTGCTAGCTGGCAATCCAGACGGCTTATTACTCGAGACTTATTATGACTTCGAAGAACTATCTGCTGTCGTTAAGCACCTTAGAAAACAGACAGATATCCCACTGATTGCCCAAGTCTCTATGCATGATCCCGGTGTTTTGCAGAACGGATTACGGCTGAATGACGCCTTACAACAGTTAGAAGCACTTGGTGCAGATGTCGTAGGAGTAAACTGTCGGCTTGGACCATACCATACCATCCAAGCCTTTGAAGGGGTGGAACTTCCGAAAAAGGCGTTTTTATCCGCCTCTCCAAATGCGAGTTTGCTGGATGTCGAAGATGGCAGGATCGTCTATGTCTCTGAAACAGATTATTACGGCCGTGCTGCTCGATTACTTCGAGATGAAGGTGTTCGACTGATTGGCGGATGTTGTGGAACCACTCCAGCACACATCGTTGCTGTAAAGGCTCAATTAGCGAACCTGGCACCGATTACCCAAAAAGTCGTAATCGCACAGAAACCGATTGTTATTCGGGATGCAGAACCCACACGCTACGAGCCTTTGCATTTAAAAGTGAAGCGCGAACGCACCATCCTAGTGGAGCTGGATACGCCACGTCATTTAGAAACAGCAAATTATTTTGAAGGCGCACGCCAACTTCAAGCTGCTGGCGCGCACGCTGTAACAATGGCAGATAACTCACTCGCTTCTCCAAGAATTAGTAATCTAGCGATGGCATCATTAGTAAAACATCAAGATGATGTACGTCCCCTCGTACATATCACGTGCAGAGATCATAATTTGATTGGTTTGCAATCTCACTTAATGGGGCTGGATGCTCTTGGCATTCATGATATTTTAGCGGTGACAGGCGATCCTACAAAAATAGGAGATTTCCCTGGTGCAACAGACGTTTATGACGTATCGAGTCTTGAACTCTTCCAGCTGATCAAAAAGCTCAATGAAGGGATTTCATTCTCAGGTCGTCCCCTTCGAAAGAAAGCGAATTTTTCAGTGGCGGGAGCATTCAATCCGAACGTCCGAGTGCTCGAACGCGCTGTGAAGCGTCTCGAGAAAAAAATTGAATGTGGCGCAGATTATTTCATCACACAACCGGTCTATACGAAAGAGAAGATTATTGAAATCCATGAAGCCGTCAAACATTTGGATACCCCGATCTTCATTGGCATCATGCCATTAACAAATATTCGTAATGCCGAGTTCCTGCACCATGAAGTACCAGGCATTAAGTTGTCTGAAGAAGTATTAGAGCGGATGCGCTTATGTGGAGACGACCGAGAAGCCTCCACTGCAGAAGGAATTCAAATCGCTCAGGAACTCATTGATACAGCAGCATCTTTGTTCAACGGGATTTACTTAATTACTCCGTTTTTACGCTATGACATGACTGTTAAACTTGTGCACTACATTAACCAGTTTGACGCTACTGAAGAAAGAGAGGTGCACCATGTCACAACTACACATTGAAAATGAACTGAAACAACGAATTCTCGTGATGGACGGCGCGATGGGTACGATGCTACAAAACGCAGACCTGACATCTGATGATTTCGGTGGCGAACTCTATGAAGGATGCAACGAGTATTTGAATTTGACGAAGCCAGACGTCCTAACTCGTATTCATAGAGAATACTTGGAGGCAGGCGCAGATATCATCTGTACGAATACATTCGGAGGTACACCTGTCGTATTGGATGATTATGACCTAGGTCATCTGGCAGATGAAATCAACCGACGTGGTGCAGAACTTGCGCGTGCTGCTGCAGATGAGTTTTCGACACCTGGGCAACCCCGTTTTGTTGCAGGTGCCATGGGTCCAACAACAAAGACACTTTCAGTAACAGGTGGGATTACATTTGACCAGCTAGCTGAAGATTTCTATGTTCAGGCAAAAGGGTTAATTGAAGGTGGTTCGGATTTACTTTTAATGGAAACGAGTCAAGATATGCTTAACGTCAAAGCGGGTACGATTGGAATTCGTAGAGCTTTTGAAGAAACGGGTCGAGAACTACCCGTGATGATTTCAGGAACGATAGAACCGATGGGAACAACGTTAGCCGGACAAAGTATCGAAGCATTCTATGTATCTATCGAGCACATAAAGCCATTATCCGTTGGATTGAATTGCGCAACGGGACCTGAATTCATGACGGATCATCTACGATCGTTATCTGAACTTGCGACTGGATTTGTAAGTTGTTATCCAAACGCCGGATTGCCAGACGAAGATGGACATTACCATGAGTCCCCTGAATCCCTTTCAAAAAAATTGGCTGGCTTCGCTGAAAAAGGCTGGTTGAACATTGTCGGTGGTTGTTGTGGAACGACACCTGCACACATCGTTGCGATACGAGAAGTCGTGAAGGGTAAAACACCTCGTGCGCTTCCAGAAGTAACTCACGGCCATACCGTCTCAGGTATCGAACCACTTTTATATGATGAAAGCATGCGACCGATTTTGATTGGCGAACGTACCAATGTCATCGGTTCCCGTAAATTCAAGCAACTGATTGTAGATGGCAAGATTGAAGAAGCCGCTGAAATCGCTCGTGCCCAAGTGAAAAACGGAGCACACGTCATTGACGTTTGCCTTGCTAACCCCGATCGTGATGAGCTGACAGACATGACTGAATTCATGAAGGAAGTGGTGAAAAAGATTAAAGCGCCACTAGTCATTGACTCAACGGACGAAAACGTTATTGAAGAAGCACTAAAATACTCTCAAGGAAAAGCGATTATTAACTCCATTAACTTGGAAGACGGTGAAGAACGTTTCGATGCTGTGATGCCGATTGTGAAGAAGTACGGAGCTGCGGTCGTCGTTGGTACGATTGACGAAATTGGAATGGCCGTGACCCGTGAACGGAAATTGGAGATTGCCAAGCGTTCATATGACTTACTGACGAACAAGTGGGGACTTGCACCTGAAGATATCATTTTCGACCCCCTTGTATTCCCTGTCGGTACTGGTGACGTTCAATATATTGGTTCTGCAGTTGAAACGATTGAAGGAATCCGTCTCATTAAAGAGCATCTGCCCCGTGCACTAATAGTTCTAGGTGTCAGTAACGTCTCATTCGGACTTCCGCCAGTTGGACGTGAAGTATTGAATGCCGTGTATTTGTATCACTGCACACAAGCAGGACTCGATTACGCAATCGTCAATACGGAAAAGCTGGAGCGTTATGCATCTATTCCACAAGTTGAGAATGATATGGCAAACGCATTGTTGTTCACAACAACGGATGAAACACTTTCGACATTCACTGACTTTTACCGTGGGAAAAAGAAAGAGAAAACTGAAGACGATATTCCGAAAACGGTTCCTGAACGTCTTGCCTATTATGTAGTAGAAGGAACAAAAGAAGGACTCATTGCCGACTTAGATGCCGCAATGAGTCAATACGATGAACCTCTAGATATTATTAATGGCCCGCTCATGACTGGTATGGCTGAAGTTGGCCGACTGTTCAATACGAATCAGTTAATCGTTGCCGAAGTGCTTCAAAGTGCTGAAGTTATGAAGGCTTCTGTCTCCTATTTGGAACAGTTCATGGAGAAAAAAGAGAACGATAATGGAAAAGGGAAAATTGTACTTGCGACTGTAAAGGGCGATGTACACGATATCGGTAAAAACCTTGTTGAGATCATACTCAGCAACAATGGCTTTAAAGTCGTAGATATCGGAATTAAAGTAACGCCTGCACAGCTGATTGAAGTCATCCGGAAAGAAAAACCCGATATTATCGGGCTATCTGGACTTCTTGTGAAATCAGCCCAACAAATGGTCATCACTGCTCAAGATTTCAAATCTGCTGGAATCGATCTACCGGTTATGGTAGGTGGCGCTGCATTAACACGACGGTTTACGGATACGAAAATCTCACCGGAGTATGATGGCCCAGTCATTTACGCGAAAGATGCGATGCAAGGATTGGATCTCGCAAACCGGTTACAAAGTAGCGGAAAAGACGCACTTCTCCTTGAACTCGATCAGCAGTTGGAAAAACGTGCTACCAATGACGCTATCAAAGCTGCGAAAGCAGCTGAGCAGGTTGGAGTTGCTGTGGCGGTCGCTCCAAGACCCGTTAAAACGGTACGTACGGATGCACCGATATTCATTCCGAATGATTGTAGAAAACGAGTGCTCCGGGATTACTCGGTTGCCCACTTATCTCCTTACGTCAACATGAGGACGCTAATTGGACATCACTTAGGACTACGTGGATTTACGGATTCAATGCTACAAAAACGGGATCCTCGTGCAGTAGAACTACATGAAATGACGACTGGATTCTTAGAGTCGGGAAAACTTGGAGCTTCAGGATTGTATCAATTCTTCCCTGCCCAAGCAGATGGCGATGATGTCATTATTTATGATCCACAAGATAGAAAAACTGAAATCGAACGTTTTACATTCCCTCGTCAACAACAGGATCCTTTCCTCTGTTTAGCTGACTATTTGAAAACTGTAGGTAGTGGTGAAATGGATCATGTTGCATTCATGCAAGTGACTGCGGGTCACGGCGTTCGTGCTGAAGCTGAACGTTTGAAAGCGGAAGGGAAGTTTCTAGAAAGTCATGCCTTCCAAGCCACTGCGTTAGAACTAGCAGAAGGTTTTGCGGAACGGGTGCACCAAGAAATTCGAGATCAATGGGGCTTCCCGGACCCGACCGATTTCACAATGAAGGATCGGTTTGCAGCGAAATATCAAGGTCAGCGATTTTCGTTCGGCTATCCTGCCTGTCCGAACTTAGAAGATCAGACGAAATTGTTCGGGTTGTTGAAGCCTGAAGAAATCGGCGTACATTTGACAGAAGAGTTCATGATGGAACCCGAAGCGTCGGTGTCCGCGATTGTCTTTGCACACCCCGATGCGCGCTATTTTAATGTTGAATAGATAAAACATAAAAGATCCTACAGGCGAGTGGAGTCACTCATACCTGCAGGATCTTTTCCTACATTATCGTCTTCCCCAAGGCATTGGTCCCGGTCCCATAGGAGGTCGTTGAGAACCCCATTGCCCCATTCCTGGTCCGTAGCCAGGCATTGCTTGAACCGTTTGCCCCATCATTGTTTCATTCACTTCTGTGTAATAGTGGCGAGGAATTTGGACAGTGTGCTGGCGATTAACGTTTACAAATGGATGAACGACTGGTAGTTCTTGTGGACTGAACGTATCGTGAAATCGATATTGCGTTGGGCAGATTACTGGCTGAGCCTGATTACCACAAGGTTGCATCTGTGGCATCTGTTGTGGTTTCATACAGCGGTTGTGATTGTGCATCATCTTATCACCTCCTCCCTCCATTACATGCAAGCTACTAATTTCGACACGGGCTCTCGCCTTGGTTCGTATGAAATTTGATGAAAAACATCTAACTCCTAGTGTGGATTTGAGGCTTGCAAGGGGATTCGGCTATTGCGGGCTCGTTTTTTTGAGCTTGGGCATTCGCAATTGAGGCTCGAGCGCTCGCGTATTCCTCTGGCTTCCGCGCGCAACGCACTCTCTTCTGCCCGCATTTCAGCTTCTTCTAGAACCCCGAAATATTTATCTGACTAATCTACTAATTAATGATATACTCTTCTGGATTGTTACTATTTATGAATGGAGTGGTCGAAATACTTATGAAATCTCGCAAGCCTCCTTTGATGGTAGATTCCTTATCTGCTGCTATTCGAAGGATTGTACCCAATCATGAAAAAGAACGTTTTTTGCAGTCAAGATTGGCTGCCATTCAAGCTGGGTACGCTGGAGAATTGGTTGAAGATCGAATCTTTGAGAACTACGAGTTTTCGTTTCCTTATATGATTTTTCATGATCTTGCCTTGTATTCCAGTTCTCAATTTCAAATAGACACTTTGTTTATAACTTCTTCTCACGCAGTCGTGCTCGAAGTAAAAAACATTGCCGGTGCGTTGACTTTGAGAAACAATCCTCCACAACTGATTCGAACCCTGGAAAATGGACAAACCGCTAGCTTCGAGAGTCCTGTCTCTCAACTGCAATGGAAAATTGAATTACTTCAAGATTGGTTTGCTCATAAAGATATTCACTTGACCGTCATAGGAGCAGTTGTCCTGGCACTCGCCAAACATCCCGTTTCTGCAGAATCAGCAGAAGTAACGTTTCTATATCCAACCAGAATCCCCTCGTATCTCCGGCGTTTGTCATCTCCCCCATCTGAACTACGTCCCCAACAGTTCTCCTTACTGAGTGAGCAACTACTGCAAGGTCATCGTGATTTCATCCCTAAATCTATTTGCGAAAGTTATACACTGACCTCCTCTGATTTTAGGAGCGGCTTTTTTTTGTAAGAAATGCAATACTCCTACTATGATAAAAACACGCTTGTCTTGGCGCTGTTCTATTTGTGAAAAGTCCAGCAAAAACGCAGGTAGTCTAGCTGTATTTGAATGGTTTCTACTATTTGGCGGAGCGATGTCCAATCAGCAGCTCCGCAAATTTCTTCATTTGACGAATGGTCATACGGCCTACCGGATTTTACAGAAATTCGAGTTCGACAAAACGGGTGGTAGCAAGAATCGTAAGTATCTCCATACCCCGTATCGTGATAAATCATCTATACTTTAAATACTATGTATTGAGTAATAAGTTCCTTGAGAAATCTTAATGGTCTCTAAAAAGTTTCCAATCACGCACAACAAAAAAACCTTCCAGCAGGAAGGTTTTTACTGATAGTCTCGAGGAAGTTCTTGTTCATCGAATCCCTTACTTTGAATTGGATTTTCCTGAGGATTGAAAAATTGACTAAAGTCAGGGGCACCTTCTCCAATCATGTGCAACATGGCAATGTGATCCATATCACTGCGCAAGTTCATTTCGTCTGGATGAATGTTTTGACGTTCCACTAAGATCACCTTCCCTTACTAGTATTCCAGAGACGGGACAGCCAATCGTGAAGCGTTAAATAGTTTAAACGATATCAATTTCTCTCATATAGTTTAGCATACTTCCGCACCACCGTACAGAGTATTCAGTCTATTATATGCGAAATCTTTTAGCTCTGCTTGTTTCAGCTGATTTGTTTTCGGATATAGTAACTAGTAGATATAGCTATGATAGCGAGGAGGCGTATTAATGAAGCGCACTGTATTATTCGACGGGGAATGTAATTTCTGTGATGCTAGTGTCCAATTCATAATAAAAAGAGATCCTTACGAGTATTTCCAGTTTGCCTCACTTCAAAGTGAAACTGGCCAGCAACTTTCACGAGATTTCGCGATTCCAGAAGATGTTGACAGCCTAGTTGTTATTGAAAACGGCAAAGCGTACACGAAATCTAGTGGAGCACTACATATCGCAAAGAAGCTAGATGGATTGTGGCATCTTGCGTTTTTGTTCATCCTTATACCATCACCTATTCGCGACGGTGTCTATGATCTTGTTGCACGTAATCGATACAAGTGGTTCGGTAAGAAAGAAGAGGCTTGTATGCTCCCTACACCTGCCGAACGTAAGAGATTCATCTGAATAAGACGGCACCCCTATTATAGGAAGCCGTCTTTTGTTATGTCTGTAACTCTGTAACTTCTTCTTTAGTATTATGTCTGTAACTCTGTAACTTCTTCTTTAGTAAATGCGCGTGAACGGGTGAGAAACCGTTTGCCTTCCACTCCTTCAAGTGAAAACATACCGCCTCGTCCATCCACGACGTCTATGATGAGTTGGGTGTGTTTCCAGTACTCAAACTGACTGCGCAACATATAGAATGGCACGCCACCAATATGCCCGAGAAGTACATCCTGATCCCCTACGAGCAAATCTCCATCCGGATAACACATGGGAGAAGAACCATCACAGCATCCACCTGATTGGTGAAACATTAAACAACCATGTTTCTGTTCGAGTTGTTTGATGAGCGCTAATGTTGCTTCCGTCGCAATAACCCTCTCTGTCATTGATTACTCCCCTCTTTCATACGAATTGCTTAGAAGAAGCCCTGTTTCTGTTCACTGTAGCTGACGAGCATATTTTTCATCTGCTGATAATGCTCTAGCATCATTAAGTGGTTTTCGCGACCGATACCCGATGCTTTATATCCACCGAACGCTGAATGCGCAGGATATGCGTGATAACAATTTGTCCAAACACGTCCAGCTTCGATTCCACGTCCGAAACGATACGCGGTGTTCATGTCACGTGTCCAAACGCCTGAACCGAGTCCATATAATGTATCATTGGCGATTTCAAGTGCTTCCTCTTTTGTTTTGAACGTTGTAACTGCAACGACCGGTCCAAAAATTTCTTCTTGGAAGATACGCATTTTATTGTGACCTTTGAAGACAGTTGGCTTCACGTAATAGCCATCCGCCAAATCGCCTTCCAGCTTATTTTGCGCACCGCCTGTCAGACATTCCGCGCCTTCCTGCTTACCGATATCCAAGTACGACAAGATTTTTTCAAGCTGCTCTGTAGAGGCCTGTGCTCCCATCATGACTGTAGGATCTAGTGGATTCCCAACTTTAATTGCTTCCACGCGCGCCAAAGCCTTTTCCATGAATTTATCATAAATCGATTCTTGGATTAATGCTCGGGACGGACATGTACACACTTCTCCTTGGTTCAAGGCAAACATTACAAAACCTTCTACAGCTTTATCTAGGAAATCATCGTCTTCAGCCATTACATCTTCAAAGAAGATGTTTGGCGACTTGCCCCCTAGCTCGAGCGTAACCGGAATGATATTTTGAGAAGCATATTGCATAATCATTCGGCCTGTCGTTGTCTCACCAGTGAAGGCGATTTTTCCGATTCTCGGATTGGATGCAAGTGGCTTTCCAGCTTCTAGGCCGAATCCGTTTACAACGTTCAGGACACCTGCAGGTAGTAAGTCTTCGATTAATTCTACAAGAACGAGAATCGATGCTGGCGTTTGCTCAGCAGGTTTGAGGATAACGCAGTTCCCTGCAGCAAGTGCAGGTGCGAGTTTCCAAACCGCCATGAGGATCGGGAAATTCCAAGGAATAATCTGTCCGACGACTCCAATTGGTTCATGGAAATGATACGCGACTGTGTCATTATCGATTTGACTGACGCCGCCTTCTTGTGCACGAATAGCAGACGCAAAGTAACGGAAGTGGTCAATGGCTAACGGGATGTCCGCATTCAATGTTTCACGGACTGCTTTCCCATTTTCCCACGTTTCAGCAACTGCAAGCATCTCTAGATTTTCTTCCATTCGATCTGCAATCTTCAATAGTATGTTTGAGCGCTCTGTCACCGATGTTTTCCCCCACGCATCCTTTGCTGCGTGAGCTGCATCCAATGCGAGTTCAATATCCTCTGCAGTGGAGCGTGCCACTTGAGTAAATACTTTCCCTGTGACGGGCGTTGGGTTATCAAAATATTCCCCGTTGACCGGTGCAGTCCACGTACCATTTATGAAATTATCATAGCGTTCCTTAAAATTCACCTTTGCGCCTTCTGTATTCGGGTTTGCGTAAGCTTGGTTTTCAACTTGTTGTACCATTTCCATTCCCCCCATATCTGCAAGTTTAGTAGAAAATCGGTGCATGTACATTGCACACATGTCCACACTATGTTGAGTTGTCTCGTAGCATGAAAATGTATGCGCCTTCAATTCGGAATAAAAAAAACAGTTTGTTGCCACTTCATCGTATCTGACTAGTTTGACTATTACAATTTTATTTTAAAATAGCATCAATCTTTACTAGTAATCTTTCGTTCATACCTCCGTAATAATTTGTTCATAACTTCGAGTTACACTTGCTTTAACAACCAGAACAAAAGGAGAGATAGACAATGAATACATCTAAAAGTAAATGGCTATTATCCACAGTAGGTGCAGGCGTTCTCGGATCTGCATTGACACTTGGTGTAGTTACGAATACAGACATTTTAAAGCAAGATAGCGGACTTCAAGCTACCACACAATCAGAAAATTCTACACCCTATAATGTCCAAAAGACAGCTTCAACCACTCAAAACTCATTATCAGACATGGTAGCAGACGCTTCAAAAGCCGTGGTAGGAGTCGAAAATTATCAGTCTGCCGGTAATCGTTTTGCGGGCTCGTCTGAATCTCAAAAAGCTGGTTCAGGCTCCGGAGTCGTCTTCAAAACTGAAGGTGCTGTTGCGTATATCATCACGAATAATCACGTCATCGAAAATGCATCCAAGATTGGAATAACTACAGCAAGTGGCAAAGAAACGGCGGCTGTACTCGTTGGAACAGATCCCCTTACTGATCTAGCGGTACTTAAGATTGATAAAAAGTTTGCAGAAGGCATGTTGTCATTCGGAGATTCTGAGAAACTACGTGCAGGTGACGCAGTTGTTGCAATCGGGAATCCACTCGGGCTCGACTTCTCAGGCACTGTTACACAAGGGATTGTTAGCGCTCCGACTCGTTCGATCGACGTGGATACGTCTGCTGGAAGTTGGGAGATGGATGTCATTCAGACAGATGCTGCCATTAATCCCGGTAACAGCGGAGGCGCATTGCTGAATGCTTCTGGAGAATTAATCGGCATTAATAGTTTGAAGATCGCTCAAAACGGCGTTGAAGGATTAGGCTTCGCCATTCCAAGTAATGATGTACAACCACTTTCTGATAAATTGATGAAGGATGGTAAAATCGAACGTCCTTACATCGGAGTAGGCCTTGTCGATCTTGCAGAAGTCCCTGAAATGTATGTGCAGGATATTCCTGAAAATGTAAAAGGTGGCGTCATGGTCAGCAATGTGGACCTTAGTTCGCCTGCTGGTAAAGCTGGATTCAAAGAACAGGACGTTATCACTGAAGTGAACGGGAAAGCAATCGACTCTTCTACTGCTTTACGAAAAGTCCTCTACACGGATTTAAAGGTTGGTGAACAAGCGAAGTTCACCATCTATCGGGATGGTAAACAGCAAATTGTAGACGTGACACTCTCGAGTAATGCCGACAGTAAGAAATAAGTTGTTAACTGGCTGTCCAGATACCTGTCACTTAGGTTCTGGACAGCTTTTTTGCACTGGTCAAATGAGTTGCATGAAAAGGCATTACCCGATAGTTTTAACGTAAAGGAGGCGAATTTCGTTGAAGATTCTTGTCATTGAAGATAATGAAAGTGTGTCACAGATGATTGGATTGTTTTTTGAAAAAGAAGGCATTGACGGTGAGTTCGTCATGGACGGAAAACAAGGTCTGGTTCGTGCTAAACAAGAAGCATGGGATTGCTTGATTATCGACTGGATGCTCCCTTCGATGGATGGTGTGACAATATGCAGATCACTTCGAAAGTCAGGAGACGATGTTCCCATTATTATGCTCACTGCAAAAGACGGTGAGTCCGATCAGGTACTTGGTTTAGAGATGGGTGCTGATGATTATGTAACGAAACCATTCAGCCCCCTTGCACTAATGGCACGCATAAAAGCAGTGACTCGTAGACGTGTGACACAAGATTCCGAGACGAATTCAATGCTTGAGACAGCCCATTTCCGTGTAGATGAAAACGCCCGTGAAGTGTTCGCAGACGGAGTGGCTATTGAAAACTTAACTCCTAAGGAATATGACTTGCTGGTCTTTTTCATCCGCCATCCAAAGCAAGTTTTCTCGCGAGATCAGCTGTTGGAACGTGTATGGGGATTCGATTTTTATGGAGATGACCGGACAGTAGATGTGCATATTAAAAGACTCCGAACAAAAATCTCTAGAATCGGCGCAACAGTACTCCACACGGTCTGGGGAGTCGGCTACAAATTTGATGAATCCGTTGAGGAATCTTCATGAAAGTAAATTACTTCACTCAGCAGTTAGTCAGTCACGTGAGCGTCATTGCCGCAGCGGTTCTTCTAGTTGGATTGCTTTTTTCGCATTTCTTTGAGCAATACGTCTACGACACGAAGACGGACGAACTTGCGGAATACGGGCAAGCACTTCTGACTGACATCGATCGCAGTCCGAAGCCTTCTGAACAGACGTTACAATCATTCGGCCAAGTGTTGAACAGCCGAGACATCCAGTACAGTTTGTTCGATGAAAACTCTAAAATCATCTACTCGACTGGGCTCAAAACACCGTTGATCGAACTGAACGAGTCGGAATGGGCGCAGCTTCAACGTGGGAAAGCCGTTTCTGTACGCCAAGAACAGAGTCGGTTCGATCACGCAGTCACGTTTGTCTTGCTGCCATATTTCCAAGGTCCACAGTTTATAGGAGGTGTCCTACTCACCTCTCCTATTGAAGGACCTCGTGAAATCATTACGCAGATGAACCGTTATTTAGTCTACGCGGCTCTCACTGCATTTGCAGTCGCTGTCATTTTAAGCGGTCTGCTTTCGATTTATCACGGTCGACGCATTAAGCGATTGCGCTTGGCAACAGCGGCGGTTTCTGCTGGCGACTATACGATACGAATTCCTGAAAGTAGTCGGGATGAAATCGATGCACTAGCGACTGACTTCAATGCGATGGTCAATGATCTGTATACATCTCACGAGGAAATTGAAAATCTGGAAAATCGCCGCCGCCAGTTCATGGCAGATGTCTCCCACGAACTCCGGACACCACTGACGACCATTCGTGGCACGATTGAAGGATTGCGGAGTGACTTAATCTCTGAAAATGAAAAAGATAAGGCGTTACAACTTGCTAGTGGAGAAACTAAACGGCTCTTACGCCTCGTCAATGAAAATTTGGATTACGAAAAAATCAGATCCAACCAAATCACATTAACTAAACAACCAATTAGAATACTGGAATTGTTCGAAGTTATCCGTGAGCAATTGGAGCCTGCTGCTGAACAGCGTGGTACAACCATTGATGTGCATGCGCCTGAAACACTGACCCTTCATGCTGATTACGATCGGCTAACACAAATCCTGTTGAACATTACAAAAAACAGCATTCAGTTCACTGAAGAAGGAAAAATTTCCTTACTGGCGAAAACAGATAGTCACAACGTGATTCTAGAGATTCAAGACACAGGAATCGGAATGGATGCAGAAGAAGTAGAAAAGATCTGGAGCCGTTTTTATAAAGCTGTCGACTCAAGAACCTCAAATCCTTATGGAGAGTTCGGACTAGGCTTATCCATTGTGCGTCAACTTGTCCTATTGCACGGAGGGACGATCGAGGTTAAAAGCAGTAAGGGATACGGTGCATTATTTACAATCCGCCTTCCTAGAGAATCTTTTTGACTCTGCATTAACACTTGTACTTTTTAAAAAAGTTCTACAACATCCGTTTCTTGCCAAGACTCCCCATGATACACTAAAGAAATGCAGTACACCGAAACGCAGCTGCAATTTTTTATAAGGGAGTCTACAAAAATGGCATCATATTTGAAACAACATTGGTTCTCGAATGTCCGAGCTGATGTGCTCGCGGGCATTGTCGTAGCCCTCGCGCTAATTCCTGAAGCCATTGCTTTTTCGATTATCGCAGGCGTTGACCCGATGGTCGGCTTATACGCCTCGTTCATAATCGCTGTCGTCATATCATTTACTGGCGGACGACCAGGAATGATTTCAGCAGCAACAGGATCCATGGCTTTACTCATGACACCGCTAATTCGTGATTACGGATTGGATTACTTACTAGCTGCGACGATTCTAACAGGGATTATCCAAGTAGTCTTCGGTATTTTCAAAGTCGCGAAACTCATGAAATTCATACCGAATGCAGTCATGATTGGCTTTGTAAATGCCTTAGCAATTCTAATTTTCATGGCTCAGATTCCTCATTTTTTAGGCATTTCTACAATGACGTATGTTTTTGTTGCTGTGACATTGCTCATTGTTTACATCTTGCCACGGTTTTTTACAGCGATTCCAGCACCGCTTATCGCAATTGTCGCCCTCAGTATCGTCGCAATTTACTCAGGAGCCAATCTGAACACTGTCGGAGACCTTGGTGCGATTACAAAATCGTTACCAAACTTCCTAATTCCAAACGTTCCGTTCACGTTAGAAACATTGCTGATCGTCTGGCCGTATTCCGTTGCTTTGGCCATTGTCGGATTGCTTGAAACCTTGCTTACTGCAACGATTGTAGATGATATGACGGCAACCGATAGTGAAAAGAATAAGGAGTCCCGTGGACAAGGGATTGCCAACGTCATCGCTGGATTCTTTGGCGGTATGGCTGGTTGTGCTATGATCGGCCAATCCGTCATTAACGTAAAATCGGGTGGTAGGACACGGTTGTCCACATTTGTTGCAGGCGCATTTCTTATGTTCCTCATTATCGTGCTTGGTGACTTCGTCGTTCAGATTCCAATGCCTGTGCTTGTTGGAATCATGATCATGGTTTCTGTCGGCACGTTCGACTGGGGATCGTTCACGTATCTCCGAAAAGCTCCTAAAGCGGATGCGCTAGTCATGCTCACAACAGTCATCATCGTTGTTGCAACGAACGATTTATCCAAAGGAGTTATTGCTGGAGTCGTGTTAAGTGCCGTTCTATTCGTGGCTAAAATCTCCAAAATCCACGTAGATCGTATTGTTGAAAATGATACTGTACGTTATGCCGTAAGAGGTCAGCTATTCTTTGCATCAGTAGAGAAATTTAATGATTCATTTCTTATGGATGAAACCGAAGGGCAGATCATTCTCGACTTCACGGATTCACAAGTTTGGGATGATTCGGCAGCAGTTGCCGTCACCAAAGTGACAGAAGCTTATCGAAGTCGTGGATTGACAGTCACGATTATCGGGTTAGGGGAATCCAGCAGGCATTTGCTCAATGAGCTTATGAACTGACTTTATTGATAAACGAGGTGGTACGATGTATCAAAAAATCTTACTCGCTGCTGATGGATCTGAAAACTCGATTCGTGCAGCTAGAGAAGCAGCTCGAATCGCGAATTGTTCAGACGACTGTAAGATTACCATCACGTTCGTCGCTGATTTTGATAAGGCCAAAGAATCGGTACTTCACGCGCAAGGTAAAGATTCACTGGAACTATCCCGAAAAAGACAATTGAAGTCTGCTGAGCTTGTCTTACAAGAGTATAGTGTACCGTATGACGTACATGTACTGCACGGAGAACCTTCTCATGAATTGATTGACTTCGCACATGCCGGCGTATTTGACCTCGTTGTTATTGGAAGTCGAGGACTGAACTCGTTCCAAGAAATGATACTTGGTAGTGTCAGCCACAAAGTGATGAAGCGCGTCTCTTGCCCGGTTCTACTCGTAAAATAACAAAACCGTCAAACCCAAGCAAAAGGGTTTGACGGTTTTACTTATTGTTCGATAACAGAGTCACTCCATGTGCTGAAGTGCTTTAGCAACCTTTACAGTACGTTTAGCTTGATAGTCAACAGCTGCTTGAATGGCTTGACGGTCCGTTTTCATTTCGCCGTTTTCATCCACAGCGACACTTGTTCCATATGGATTCCCACCTGCTGCAAACAAAACAGGATCTGTATAACCAGGTGCCGCAACAATCGCTCCCCAATGATACATCGTTGTATAGAGTGACAAAATCGTAGCTTCTTGCCCACCATGTTCGTTTTGAGCGGATGACATGGCACTAACTGCTTTGTTCGCAAGTTTTCCTTGTGCCCATGAGCCGCCAACTGTATCGATGAAGCTCTGTACTTGTCCAGGTATATTACCGAAACGTGTAGGGACACTGAAGATAATTGCATCTGCCCATTCCAAGTCTTGTGGCGTCACTTCCGGAATGTCTTGAGTTGCATCATAATGCTTTTTCCACGCTGCATTCGATTCAATAGCAGCTGCTGGTGCCGTTTCTTTCACTTTCAGTAATTTAACTTCCGATCCTGCATCTTCAGCAGCCGCTGCTGCCCATTCTGCTAGTTGATGGTTCGTACCTGTTGAACTGTAATAAACGATTGCTGTCTTTGTCATGGTTGTCCCTCTTCTCTTTTATCTTGAATTCGGGGTAAATATATAACTAACCTTCATTGCTGGCAAAGCGATTGCTCATTTCTAGCATTTATTTATACCTTAGTGCACGTTGATAAAACGCCAGTACTGGTAGGCCGTTACACCAGACAAGTGTGCAAGCCCTTCACTGCGACTTTGATGCACCGGAATCCATTCCCTTCCTTTACCAGAGCGTAGGTAGATTTCATGATCAGGTGATTGGTCATGAAATCCAGAGAGATCGAAGGTGCCATCCTTTCGAAAAATGGCTTGAACTTCATAGTTAATGGCTGGAGCAGTTGTAAGAGGATTTCCCACGGCATGTTCTAGATGGAAGCCCGTTTCCCCTTTACTAAGGTCCTGTCGTTTCATAATGATTCCCTCATCAGATGCTGTTTTTCGTTCTCGTATTTTTTTATCTAATCCATATGCCACACTCTCTCCGATCTTTTTTGTAAACGTCAAAGCGTCATCTGGATTCTTATAACTAAGTTCAATGTCAACATAGGAACGATAGGCATCCGATTCAAGGTCGAATGTCCGATTATCTCCTAGAAAATATCGATTAGGAGAAATCACATTCGGATTTTCAATCATATTGTCTTCTATGAAAGTTTTATAACGGAATTCCCATACATCCACAACTGATGGTTTTTGGTAATCAAAAACAGGCACTAGAAGCGCTGAAGGAACGTCAATAGATTTCATCATTGTAAAGCCTTCTACAGATGCTTTTTTCTCAGTCGTTTTTGAATAGAGTAACCCGATTGCTTTAGCGATGAATGATCTGGCATTATTAAATGTTTCCTCTGATTGAGCAATAGACCGCTCACAATGAATTGCATATGTTAGCGTTTCATCCCTTGAGAAGTCTCTGTCGATATATCGGTTTGACTCCACTTGTGCCAACTCTTTCCCATTCCGATAGATCGTATACATCTCTGTATCTTTTAAGTGCTCCCATGAGAGCGCTATTTGTGTTTCTGCAACGATAGTAGTGAATACTAAGGTTTGAAGTGGATTCCCTATATTTTTCTCCATAGACAGAGCAGAAGTTTGCATAACGATAACATCTTTTACTTCTTCATCTACATGGCGCTCTATTGTGTATTTGTAAAGCTTATTTGGATCCAGATCCGTGTCCTGAAAATCTGGTGATGTGCCTTCATAGATATGGTCGCCGTCTTTATATACGTGATACGTCCCTCCTGCATCATCCCACTCAAAAGCAATTCGACCAACTTCGTGGGTGACAGATTTGATCTCAAACCTTTGTGACATGCATATGGCCTCCTTTTCACGTAATATTAGTATTTTGCCCTTATTGTCAATTTTTAAAACTATAGTATAGTGAGATAAAAAACTGCCAGCCCGCGGAGATGTGCTCCGCGGACTGGCAGTTTTTTAGGATTATGAGCGTTTCCCCACTGGTTATGATTAATTTCCCTAATCACAAGGACATATCACTCATTCATGCTCGCACAAATGAGTTACTATCGTTCCAGCTTCGGTGACACGCATTTCATAGACATCTGGATGCTTTATAGCTTGCCACTCTTCGAAGCCAATTCGTTCATTGAAACAACGCATAATCAGTATGAGTAACAAGCTATGCGTAACAAGGACTGTGTGACTGTTGTCAGGAAGTTCATAAATGAGATCACACGCTCTTTGCATAGCATCATTTGATGTTTCTCCATCTTCATAGGATCGATTCAAATCTAAAAACGTATCTTCCACTTTCAACAACCAGTCGTCAAAAACTTGGGAGTTTAGCTGCCGCTCCGCCAGCCTACTATCTTCTTCTGCATGAATTCCAAGTTTATCTGCAATTTCAATTGCCGTTTGCCGCGCACGCATTAACGGACTTGAAATGATATGTTCAATGGGGTAGCGTTCCAAGAACTGTGCTAGTTGATATGCATGTAAAATCCCTTCGGCTGTTAATGAATCCTGGGCTGCAAACCCTTCCGATTCCCCGTGATTAACAAGATAAATGACTTTTTCCATGGAATAGCCTCCTTATCCTACAATCCGTTCCGTAGGTTATTTCATTGATATATTGATTTAAAAAGGACCGCTTCTTTTAGCAAGATGCGGCCCCTTCCTTTAATTATTTCGAACTACAGGCATTGTACAACAACGGAACGAACCACCAGATTTAATGATTTCTGAGAAATCCACTTCAATGACGGTAAATCCATTTTGACGCATCGCTTCATTCACTTGAGAATTTTGTGGTAAGCTGAACAACCGATTCTTACCAATTGATAGCACATTTGTGCCCATCGAAAATTGTTCCTCTTTGTTCACTTCAATAAGCGTGTACAACGACTCTAATTTTTCACGCGTTTCGTTATCAAATGCTTCTGGGAAATATAAACCGATTTCTGGTGACAGTACATTGAATACACAGTCGAGATGCAGATACTTTTCATTGAAAGGAACGCGGATGACTTCGTGATTGGACAAACTCTGCTCAAGATGACGAACCGATTCTTCGCTTGTCCGGCTGCTAATTCCAACAAAAACGCGATTACGGTCGACAATAACGTCACCGCCTTCTACACGACTTTCTGAAACGCAAAACGGGATATCCTCTTGGATTAACCAGTTTTCAAGCTCCGCTTCCTCACCATTACGAATCTCACTCGCCATCTCTCCAACGAATAGCTGATCTCCTAGTGTAAATCCAATATCTCGTGTAAATACTTGTTCAGGATAGCGTTCTGAAGAAGGCAATTTGATTACTTCGACTTGGTGTTCCTTAAGTTTCTTTTCAAATTCCTCATGTTGTTGCATCGCTTTTGTACGATCGATGTTTTCATCTTTATATCTTTTTTGTACATCATTTATAATATCTTTAATCGCCATATACTTTGGCTCACACAAGACCACACGACGTAATGTGTCATATTCTGTTGCACATTTCACTGCTGGCATTGCTGAATCATTCCGGTCTTTTTGGTTGTCCTTTGCTTCAGTATTAGGGGAGTTCATAATGTTCATCCTCCAGTTGAATTTGTTAGGTATCTTCTATAATATATTCCCACAACATTCATTTTTCAAACGAAGCCTTTTGGCAACATCCATTGAATAGATGGAATGGCAAATCATAATTACTACGATGATTGAGTACTAAAAGTACTTAGTTTTACTCGTTCCCTGTCGATTTCCCGGGAAATAGTTCGACATTTTCCGCCTCTTTTATATACGCATTCATTACGTAATCCGGAACCATTCCACCTCCTGTAGACCAGACCAAATGTCGTGCATTAGGGGATTTCGCATTGTGAACATGGGAAGAAATCGTATGGATAGGACCCATCATCCCAGCGAGCGCAGATGGCTCTGCGTAAATCGATTCCGTGTCCGCAAGAAGTTTCAACAGGCCAAATAACGTGCGATCTTTGACCGTATAACACCCTTCTAGCATCGGCTTCATCACTTTTCCAACAAAACCTGATGGGCGACCTACAGCAAGTCCGTCAGCTGCAGTTTTGTTATCTAGACCAATTTCCCGCACGCTAATTTTATCGTGCAGATCTGTAATCAGGCCTAACATCATGCAAGGTGCACTCACAGGTTCTGCAAAATAACAGTGCACTGCATCACCAAACTGTAATTTAAGACCGTAGGCTACACCACCTGGCCCGCCTCCTACTCCACATGGCAAATAGACAAACAGGGGATGTTCTTCGTTTATAAGAATATCCTGTTCGATAAACTGCGCTGCAATCCGTTCCCCTGCTACTGCATATCCAAGGAATAGGTCTTTAGAGTTTTCATCGTCTACAAAATGACACGAAGGGTCTTGATCTGCTTCTCGTCGTCCCTCTTCAACAGCTTTACTGTAATCATCTTCATACTCGATGACAGTAACCCCCTTACTGCGGAGCAAGTCTTTCTTCCACACCTTTGCATCGGCAGACATATGAACTGTTACTGCAAATCCTAGAGCGGCACTCAATATCCCAATACTCAAACCTAGATTTCCTGTTGATCCTACGGCAATTTTGTGTACAGCAAAGAGACTTTTAAAGGGAGTCTCTGTAAACTGACGATAATCCCGTTTGTCATCTATTAACTGATTCTTTTGCGCCAATGTTTCTGCATGCTTCAGCACTTCATGGAATCCACCACGAGCTTTAATGGATCCAGATACAGGCAATGCATTATCTTGCTTTAGGAGCAACTTACCCGGGAATTCGATACCCGTTCTATTGACGAGTTCTTGTTGCATACGAGAAATTTCGGTTAGTGGGGATTCGATAAGACCTTTACTTGCCTTAGTTTCCGGAAACACTACTTCAAAAAAGGGGGCGAATCGTATGAGTCGGTCGGATGCATCCTTCACACACTCAGCCGTGAGTGAAGATTCAGCTAGACCTATTTCCGCACTTTTCAAATGAGGATTTATCCAGAGCACTTCTTCCTCTTTTACCATTTTCCCTACAATCGGATGTTCTACCACCCACTTCTTTTCGTGACTCATTCCAATCCCCCTCCATTCTACATACTTTTACTTAGTCTCTATTGGACCAACCTTTTTCTTTAAACAGTTTCACAGCTTCAATTCGGTTACCTGCAGACATCTTATCGAGGATGATTGAGATATAGTTACGAATTGTTCCTGGCGTTAAGTGTAAGGTGTTTGCAATTTGTTTAGTCGTTTTGCCTTCGGCGATCAATTCAAGTACTTCTGCCTCACGCTCAGTTAATGGATTTTCCGTTTCCCGAGCATCCCCATATGCCATGTCTACAAGTTCTGGTGCGTAGATGCGCCTGCCTGCTATAATCGTACGGATTGAACTAACTAGATCTTCTATCGGACTGTCTTTCAATAAGTAGCCTCGGACTCCTGCCTTTAAAGCTCTTTCAAAATAACCTGAACGTGCGAATGTCGTTAGAATTACGATTTTAGAAGACTCTGCACGTAGCATTTCAGCAGCCTCCAGACCTGTTAATACAGGCATTTCAATGTCCATGATGCAGATATCAGGTTGCAATTCTCGCACTAGATTTACAGCTTCATCTCCATTTTTCGCTGAACCGACTACTTCCATATCCTCTTCCAAGCCCAGTAAAGAACCGAGCGCCCCTAGTAACATTCCTTGGTCTTCAGCTAACACAATGCGTATCAAGTTCCACTCACTCCTTTACGAGATGTTTTAAAATAGACGGTATTTCAAATGTCAATGCAGTTCCGCCACCCACGACTTGTTCAATCTGAAGTTTTCCGTTAACAAAGTCGAGTCGCTCGCGCATGCCGTTTAAACCATTTCCTGGGAGGGCATCCGCCCCTTCCATTAATCCGATTCCGTCGTCTGCTACTGTAATAGCATATTTCTCTTCCACTGGATGAAATGTAATCGTGCATGTAGAAGCAAAACTATGTTTGACGATATTTGTAACTGACTCTTTCAAGCACATGCTTAATACATTTTCTACAATTGGAGTAATTCCGGAATAGGTGGCCTTTCCATTAATGACAAGTTCAATTTCTGCAGCACGCAATACTTGCTGTACTCTCGTCAATTCTTCTGTAAGTCTAACTGCACGCATATTGGAGACTAGTTCCCGGACTTCGTTAAGTGCGACACTAGCGGTCTGTCGAATGTCTTGAAGCTCTCTTGCAGCGCGTTCAGGATCTCTCGTAATTAGCTTTCCTACTAAATCACTTTTAAGCCCGATGAGCGATAGCTTTTGACCAAGCGTGTCATGGAGATCACGGGCAATCCTCTGCCGTTCCGCTACTACTGTAAGTTCGGAAATTCGTTCTTGTGCATACACTAACTGACCTTCCAATTTCTCTTGTTTGTTCCGATTATACAAATTGAATGGAAGAAGGACTACTCCTATTAAAGTAAGAATCAAGAAGTGAACTTGCGGTAAAAACAAATCAATTTCAATAAAGAACCCGGTTACAATCGCTCCGATAGTGAGTGCAATATGAATGCCATACATTATGAAAAAACCAACAGGTCTTCGAATGTTTCCAATGAAAAATGCTGTAAATAAAGCAAGGTACACATAACCAAATAATAAGGTTAGGCCGATACTAATGACCATTTCAAACGCAAGCCACATATAAACGAGTCCGCTTTGGGATTTGAAAGAATAGCGATAGCAAAGCAAATACAAGAACACCATCACAATACCAATTGCAATATTAATCGGTTCTGACGTTCGGAAGATAAAGAAGAAGGGCAGAACGCAGAAAATCACCCATACGTACGCACTCAGCCACGGATATCGAGGAAACAAATTATACCAACTGCTCATCCACATTCCTCCCATTCCATTCCATTTCTCTATAGTGTACCGGTTCAAAAGTAAAAAAGCCATCTCTCATTGAGATGGCCGTTAATCATAATTATTCTGAGTCAAATGACGTCTTTTTCGGTTTCAAATCAATGGAAACATTTTTTAATTTAGCTGCCTTTTGAATTCCACGGAATGTAACAAACGCTTTGTTCTCTGGATCATACAACTTGTATCGCAGTGATTCCAAACTCTTTTTCATCTCGATTGTCGTCGCCTGATGTAGTGCTGGCGTCAACTCATGAGCCATTTCCAAGTTATAATTTGGAACTCTTGGTGCCAAGTGATGGACATGGTGGAAACCAATATTACCGGTTGCCCACTGAAGAACTTTTGGTAATTTGTAATAAGAACTACCTTCAACAGCTGCTTTTACATAATCCCACTCTGTTTCTTCTTCAAAATACGAATCTTCAAATGTGTGTTGGATGTAGAACAACCAGATGCCAAGTGCACCCGCTGTAAACATCATCGTTCCTTGGATCAGAACAAATGCCTGCCAACCAACAAGTAAAATCATACCTGTATAAAGAACAACAAGACATGCATTTATGAGATACGTGTTCATACGCTCTTTTTTACGTGCATCTTTTCTATTGAATCTGCTAGTAATCAGAACAAGATACAATGGACCAAATCCAAACATTACTAATGGATTACGATAAACACGGTATGCAAAACGTTCCCATTTAGACGCTTCTTGATATTCTTGAATTGTCATGACCCAGATATCACCTACGCCGCGCTTGTCGAGATTGGAGCTCGTTGCATGGTGGATCGCGTGTTCACGTTTCCATTTTTCATAGGCGAACAATGTGAGAACTCCAGTAATCGTTCCTACTATGTCATTTGCTTTTTTGTTTTTAAAGAAAGAGCCATGTGTGCAATCATGGAAAATGATGAATGTCCGAACGACGAATCCTGATGCTACCACACAAATCGCTATCGTTAGCCATATGGATACAGACAACGCTTGATACGCTGCGAACCATAGAATGAGTAGCGGTGGTACGGTATTAACAAGTTGAATTATGCTTTTCTTTAAATCTGATTTTGCAAATGGAGCAACATTTTTGTGTAGCTGTTTTGTTTTTTCTTTACTCATGACAGCCTCCTGATAAGCGGTCCGATTACTCGGCCGTTACTTAGTACGTTTATCGTACAAGAAAACGGTTCGCTCTAATAGGCATGAATGTCATGACATTGCATATGATAAATGTCATATTGTGTGAATTAATTCACAATGATAGACGCGTTATTTAAGCATCCCACCGTCAACTTCCAAAACTGTTCCATTAATAAATGATGCTTGGTCAGACGCTAAAAACAAATAAGCATTTGCAATGTCTTCAGGTCTACCGAAACGTGGAAAAGGTGTAAGTTGACGAATTTGGGCTATAACTTTCTCTGGAATAGATTCAATCATCTCTGTCTCGATGAATCCAGGAGCGACTGCGTTTACTGTAATTCCCTTTGGTCCGAACTCTTTTGCCCAAGTTTTCGTCATCCCAATGATTGCTGCTTTAGAAGCTGCATAATTCGCTTGCCCAACATTCCCACCCGTTCCTGCGATGGATGATGTACTAATAATACGGCCAGCACCCGCTTCAACCATTCCAGGCAAGAACGCTTTTGTACAATTGAATACACCAGTGACGTTCACATCTAGTACACGTTTGAAAGTACTTACGTCCATCTTCAATGTCATAGCATCCATCGTAATCCCTGCGTTGTTCACGAGTATATCCACTGTGCCGAACTGTTCTGCAATGGCTTGAGCTGCTGAGTCCACGTCTTGTTCGTCTGATACATCTGCCTTAAAAAAAGCAGCATCATTGCCTTCAGCATGAAGTTGCTGAGCAAGTGCTTCCCCTGCTTTTTCATCGAAATCGATGATGGCCACTTGAGCACCTTGCTCACAAAAGGCCCTTGCAGCCGTTGCTCCTATTCCTTTTGCTCCACCCGTGATTACAACTGTTTTTCCAGATATACGCAAACACAACGCCCTCTTCCTTTTGACTATCTAATTACTCACATCGTACCATAGATACACAAAACAGGCACCGCTATTTGCGAGTGCCTGTTCGATTTATGCATTTGGTTCTGTTGCTTTCTTCAGAGCAGATTGTTGGATATCATAGTGAGATGCATGCCAGACGCACTCTTCATTTTTCAACAGTAGCGCTTGTGGAGATTCATGTTTTACCCTTGTATCCTCTGCGATTTTTTGTGATACTTCCTTACTCGTCTGGACAATAACACAGTATTTAGGAAGATCCGTCTGGAACGTTTGGAATTCTTTATATCCTGCTGCACTAATCGGACACGTCGTGCTGTGCTTCATAACTAGCACTGGGGTGTTCTTCGATTGCTCAACCGCTTGTTGCCAATCTTTCAACGTGTTAAGTTCTTGCACCGGTAACCCCTCCTTCTTTATATATTCCTATGGTTCCCTGATAGACTCCTATTAAACGATGTCAACCTTTCAAGGACAAGTAAAAATCGTTTGATTTCATCGTCAGTCATCTCATTCATGGTAGCTACTTGTAACCAATTTCGCTCTTTCAAATACGTACTTTCATAATGCGTCCGATATCCATTCAAAAACAAGTCGTCTCCTAACTGAAGTGCAGACTCACCCTCTTTTAAGACAAGGGTTAGGATGCCAGGGCTTGCATGGACATCTTGAGCAAGAATTTGATATCCGATCTTTTCAATTGCTTCTCTTATTCTAACAAAGCGTTGTTGAATAGCACCATAATGGTTCTCTTGCTGACTGATAATATGACTAACTGCTTTCACAAGTGCTCGAAGAAGATTAGAAGATTGTGTGTACGGTACTCCATCCGCTTTAGTATACATACCAAGATCTAAATAGCGCGGCAAGGTCTGATCTGGTTGAATATCGTGTTTATGAAACACGAGCGCCAATCCAGAAAAACTACCTAAACCTTTGCCACTACTAGAGGCAGCATAGTCGACATTCGCTAAGTTAACCGGAACTGTTCCTAGTGAACTTATACAATCTACTGCGATTTTCACCGTTCGCTCACTGCACAAATCGCGTATTGTTTCCAGCTCATTCAAGATTCCCGTAGAGGTTTCACAGTGAACAAACCATATCCATTCATAGGGTAAGGAATCTATTTGCGCCTCCACTTCCTCAATTCGAAACGGTTCTCCCCATTCCTTTTCTAGCTTATCAAAACTCATACCTACTCGTGACGCATGATCACATAGACGACTGCCAAATTCACCATTGATTAGAATCAGCCCTCGACCTGATAAGCGGGAGAGTTGGGCAGCTATCATATCATTTGCAAGTGTCCCTGTCCCTTGTGCAATTTGTACATAACGTGCATTCGTCAACTCTTTGAGCTGTTCTTGACCTAAACGTAATAGCCGCTGATGGGCTTCGGACCTGTGAGAGATTGTTTCTGCACAAAACTCCTTGTGAACGTCATCTGAAATTCTGACAGGCCCGGGCAATAAGTTCACCATTGGTTTTGCGATTCGTCCAGCAATCCCGTTATCATACGTATTCTGAGTTAGCACCATAGGGACAAAACTAGCATCCTCTGTTCCAGTCACTTCTGCAAAAGGTACAAATCCAAGCTGTCCATAAAGTTTCAGTTCTCGGACTGTTCCTGAGATGACAGCCGCATCATACCCTGCTTTTAAACACCAATTCACGAGCGCCTGGAGCATGCCAAGAAATGGTCGTCCTGTCCGATAACGCACATCTATCGAAAGTAACCTGATCTCTACAGGATTGCGTGGTGGAATTGTGAGTTTTGACTCTACAGGGCCTATTTTTTTGTCCAAAGAGAAAGGCCGTGTAGCACGAACCGCAAGCATCCCTATAATTTGCGTATCTTTCATGCAGAGTACATACATATTTTCGTGATGGAATTGGTCTACCAATCGGTTTTCCGGGTTCGGTACATGTTGCGGAATTTCCTTAACGAACGTTTCATAATTGAGCTCATGAATAGATTCTTCGTCCTCTATCGTCCTGGCCATTCGATAATAATACGTCATATCGCTTGATTCCTTTCTTTAGTGAAATGAAAAGCAGCGCGATGAGTCCACAACAACAGACCAACTATTACTATCGCTACAAGAACTGTAATGTCGTTATGCAGCCAACCCATGCACGGAATAATTGAGACAGTTGCGAGCACACTAACTGCTGTAAATCTTTTTACAATTAAGTACAGAACAGCAAAGCATAGAACAATCGGAATAATTAGTAGTGGGTTAAAGGCGAGTAAGCCTCCAATAAACGTGGCCGCTCCTTTGCCTCCTTTAAAACGGTGAACAAACGGATAACAATGTCCAAGCATGACGGCGAGTAATGCGAGTAATTGGATAACAGGTGAACCATTAATCCAAATAACGACAAGTACTGCCAGTGCCCCTTTGAATGCATCAATTACTAATACGAGCGCGAATGCTTTTTTCCCGAACACTCGTCCAACATTTCTTGCTCCTGGATTCCCGCTTCCTTCATCTCGAATCGACGTGCCTGTCTGGTTACCCATATGTAAAGCAGGTAGAAAGTTACCTATTATATAAGATATCACCAGTATAAGAAAAGTCATTTTACTACTCCATTTCTAGAAGTTCAGTGATATTGCTTGCATTTCTGTATGTGCTTCGTGAAAATTAAAGAAAATGTACTCACTAGAGAAAGGTTTGAAGTCAATGCGTGAATTATCGGGTCGATTACTAACTGCCCTCATTTCCTGTCTAATTCTTGCCGCGGTTTTTGGCTATGTTGCTTCTTCTATAAGTAGCGGAAGTATCGTTCGGTTCGATTCAGCTATTATAGATGTAGTTCAAGGAAGAGAGGCTCCCGGGTTAACTGAAGTAATGAAAGTGTTCACAACAATCGGTTCAACGACAACTGTACTGATATTCTCACTAATTACGTTAGGTCTGTTACTTTACTTTCGACAAAAAGCACTAACAATCCTGTTTGTAATTGTGATTGGAGGTACAGGGATCCTAAACCTAGTGCTGAAGTTATTCTTCCAACGCGCGCGCCCGGATTTACACCGCCTTGTCGAAATTAGCGGATACTCATTTCCGAGCGGACATACGATGATGGCTACCAGTCTATATGTAATTCTAGCTTTCATTCTGTGGAGGAATATCCGGAATGCTGGACGTATCTTGATAGTCTTTGTAGCCTTATTCATGATTGGTATGATATGTATAAGCCGGATCTATCTCGGTGTGCATTACCCAAGTGATGTCGTGGGAGGTATAACAGCGAGCAGCTTTTGGTTACTAATTTCGATAAGTGTCTATACCCTGTACATGGAGAGGCGCTCCGAATCTACTGTATCCAACCACTAAAGATGTGCATGTAAAGAAGGAGGCTATACTCGTGAATCCATTTACAGAAAAAGTGGTTCTAGCAATTCAATCGATTCCGCCTGGTTACGTAATGACATACGGACAAGTAGCAGCCGCAGCAGGAAATCGTCGTGGGGCACGTCAAGTCGTGCGTGTACTACATTCAATGAGTGTCACCCATAACCTTCCTTGGCACCGGATCATTAATGCAAAAGGCGGGATATCAACTCCAGTGGATGCCGAAGAAAAGGGAAATCGTCAACGACAGTTACTGGAATCTGAAGGCGTTCAGTTATCTCCAAACGGAACTATTGATTTAGCAATTTACAGATGGCTTGGATTTGAAGGTGACGAGGAATAAGAGAATGTAAGAATTTATTTCAATAAAGGAGGGTTTATCTATTATGTGGAAAGACTTTAAAGAGTTTGCGTTCAAAGGAAATATCTTTGACTTAGCCATTGCGGTCGTGATCGGTGCCGCATTCGGAAAGATTGTGTCATCGCTTGTTGAAAATATCATTACACCTTTAATCGGATTAATTTCGGGAGGAATTGATTTTTCAAGTTTAGCTTATGAGTTTCCTGGTACAAAAACCATTATTACATATGGCGTCTTCATTCAATCCATCATCGACTTCCTCATTGTCGCGTTTTCAATCTTTATGGTTATACGATTACTCGCTAAGTTCAAAAAGAAAGAAGTCGAACAGCCTGCTGAAACACCATCAATCGATGCAAAAGAAGAACTGTTGAAAGAGATTCGCGATTTGCTACAAACTCAGCAATCACCAACAAGTGAATCGGAAACTTTGGACAAGGACTTTCCGCCAACTGATTTCACGAAGTAATTAGAAACTACTTTCTTGAACTCCTCTGGGAGAAATGATATTGCCGGAAACCAACCAGCATGGTACAGTAATGGCATGACATGGTAAAGGAGGAGCTTCTTCATGTGGTTCATTTATATTATGTTTGCATTGTTCGCGTTTGTTCTAGTTGGCAGTGCTGCAGGAGTAGCGCTATCATACAAAAATCATAAATAAGTTGTCTAACCACTTCTCTGTTGAAGTGGTTTTTTTGAATATAAAACAGCGACCGCTATTGTATGCGGTCGCTGTCTTTAGTGTGTCATTTCAATTCGTTGTTTACGGTGTAGACGTCGTGCGGGAGCCGTTTCAAACAACCGTTTTTCGCCTACACTTTCCGGAACTACGCTTGGCACTGGTGTAGGACGGTTGTCTGGTCCGATTGCCACCATCGTTAAAAATGATTCTGTTGTGAGTTTACGTTCGTTAGTTAATAAGTTTGATGAATGTACCATAACAAAAACTTCCATTGACGTCCGACCCGTTGAACTGATATTTGCTTCTAGTTCTAAAACATCTCCAACCACCGCTGAAGACAAGAAGTCTACTGAGTCGATCGACGCTGTTACGACTGGCATTTGCGCATGTTTCATGGCAGTAATTGCAGCAATTTCATCTATATAGGCGAGCACTTTCCCACCAAATATTGTTTCCATATGATTGGCGTCTGGAGGTAGTACTAATTTCGTCTGAATCGTTCTAGAATAGCTCATTTTTCGTGACTCAATCATTTCTATCTTCCTTTCCAACTGTTGCTCCTGATTTTACCGTTTTTAGTATACACCTATCCCACGCACATTACAGAGCTCCGCCCTCTTCATTATATCTTCTAACGGCGTAGAGTCTTTTATCGTAAGCGGTTGCTTTTAAAACACATAATTCTATAGCACCTTTTTTTGTAGAGGTTGCGTGAATCATCTGCCCTAGACCGTAGTAAAACCCAACATGGTCTACTGCTCCTGATTGTTCATCCGCAAAAAACAAGAGATCTCCTTTACGCCAAACACTTCGATCATCTAAAGGGATTTCTATCCCCGTCAACGCCTGATCGCTTGCATCTCTTGGGATGAATAACCCGCATGCTTTAAACATGTTATATGTTAATCCCGAGCAATCATACCCATAAGAGGACATTCCACCCCAAAAATATGGTAGTTCAAGAAACTCTACTGCCCGTTCTGCTGCAGCTGCTGCGGGGTGTTTTTCGAAATGATGTACAGACGAAGCTTCACATACATCTTGTTGTCGAACCAGCCTTTTGCCGTCTGGAGTCGCTACTGTAACCCATGTTGTATCCAACTCAATCACCGGTAAGACTGTATTGAACGGGATAACGAATGGTGCGGGAATATCTTCTGAGTACCAGAGCTGGCACTTTTGAACATCGACACGGACAACACCCTTAGGGTTTTCCAATGGTTGTGATTCTTTTAGTTGCGCAAGCGGAACCCATCCAGGATAGCCTCGCTTGTCTTTCCTAGAACGTTGCCAAACCGCAATAACTTGCGCCCATCCATTTTGAATTGACTCTACAATCACAGGTTCTCCGTACAAGAGTTGACTTTGGATTCTCTTCTCCTGACATAAGGCAAACCGTTGTTCTAATGTCATCGTGGCAATCCATCGGTTCATGCTGACTGGATTTTCGATACCTGATTTGTCCAGTTCTCGTGGAGATTCAGGAGATGTCCAAATTGTTGCAACCGGTACTGCACATGAATACATTACCTCTATCTGCTCCATCGTTTATCGATCCCCTTTCCGCTTTGTACAACTCCTTATTCAACACCAGGTAAAATTGTCAAGGTCTTCTGATCTGCATCTAAACGTGCTTTCGCACCAAGTGGAATTGCGAAGTTCGGTTCACAGTGGCCCATTTTAAAGCCACTGAGCACGGGTTTCCCAAGATTCGCAGTATAGTGATGGAAAACCTCGTCCAGCGTTAATGAAGGTTCTTTTTGCGGCTCCGATTTTGCAAAGTCCCCAATGATTATACCTGCTGCGTCCGAAAACTTACCTGCTAATCGTAACTGATTCAGCAAGTTATCAACGCGATAGGGTTCTTCTCCCACATCCTCAATGAGGAGTAGTTTCCCTTTTGTATTTACTTCATACTTCGTTCCAATACCACTAGCAAGTAAGGACAAATTCCCACCGATTATTTCTCCAGAGGCAACACCAGGCGACAGTGCTTCAAGCGGACTGATTGCTTCTGAGTAATGCAATTCCATTGGTTCGAAAAGCTGCTGGAACATCTTTGCGGATAGTTCGTGGAACGTCTCTTTTCCTACACACGATGCAAGCATCGGTCCATGGAAAGTCACAAGATCTGTGTAGGTAGCAATTGCGGTATGCAGATAGGTAATATCGCTGAATCCCCAAAATACTTTTGGATTTTCTTGAATGAGTTGATAATCCAGTCGGTCTGCATAGCGCGCAGATCCAAATCCACCGCCAGCACAAATGATACCTGCTATTTCTGAATCAGCGAACATTTCTTCAAGATCTACCAGGCGTGCATCATCTGTACCTGCAAGATATCCATTGACGTCTTTCACATGCTTGCCTAGTTTCCATTTTAGTCCCAGACTTTCTAAAAACTTAAATGATTGAGTTAAACTTTCTTGGTTAGGTGGGCTCGCTGGAGCAACGATACCAATCGTGTCCCCTCGCTTCAATCGCTTCGGTATTAGTTTCAACTGATTTCCTCCTCACAATTATCTCTCTTTCATTTAGTCTATCACACAAATCGTAGTCGGAAGTGCAGGAGCAAATTCCGCCGTAAACAAAGACAAAAAACCCAGCTAATCGACATGCTAGGTTTCGCACTATGTACATAGATTCAAGAAAGGACTGACGTTGTTGTTGAAGCGATCGTTGCAATCGATGCTGCCATAATTGCTTGCTGGATTAGGATATCAATATCAGCAGGAAAGTTGTTGACCGTACCGTCTTCCATTACTTGTTGTAAAAAGTATCCAGATGCAAATGAAAACGCTAGCGTTTTGTGCCACTTGAACAATTCACCTTTTGCAATGAAGTTCGAGAGATTAATCAACTGTTCTACTTGTTCATCTGTACAATTTAGAATTGTTATAAATCCTATTACCGGATAGTGCATTGGTTTTAAATTCACGCGCTTACGAATATGCGACATTAACCGCTCTGCCCGCTCAACCCGTTTTCCATCATACGTACAGCAATCCATCGTTAACACTTGAGAAAGCCACTGCAATTCAGAACCAGACTTGAACCCGACTTTGTTTAATGCATCGTAATAACGACGCATGAGTGCCGCTTGTTCGACTGGGTCATTGTTAGCCTTTCCGAGCAACATTGCATAGGAGTAATCTTCATCGGATGTAAGTAGGAAGTGCTGTTTTTTCATTGAATCATACAACCGTTTCGCTTGTTTAGCTTCCGCTTTGAAGGTAGCGGGATTGGATGTCATTACCGTAGCTGCTAAATACGAGTGTACTGTGTTCTTAAATCCAGCTTTACGAATCGTTTGCTGTTTAGTGAACAGCAGTTGAACAGAATCTTCAACAGCAATCATCGAATTTTCCAAGAATGAAGCAAGCATTGGTAAAAAGTCTCCCCGGACAGGAGATAACCAGCCTGCACGACTTTTCAATGCATCCATCGTTCTTAAAAAGCTTTCAGAGTTAAAGTCTTTTTGAGAAAGTACATAGTACACGGCGATGGTTAGCACCGTTTTTTCGTCTACTGACCACCCCGCCAATGATGTCACTTTTTTATGGGTCCATTCCATTTCTAGTTTAACTGTCTCCCAATCCATCCCGCACACCTCCCTTCATAAGTTGTACGTTTCCTATAGGGAAAAGTTTCAAATTTATGCACAATTAACTAGTTAGACAACTATCATACTAGAACTTTCACTAATACGTCATTGATTGATGGGCACGCGGCCTGCTCTAATAAGGCTTTGAATCAAACTTCGATTCTCTTCATGAAATGCAGTGACGATTGCACTCCCCACAATAACCCCATCAGCAATTCCCCCGAAATCACGGACTTGTTCTGGCGTTGAAATTCCGAAACCTGCAAGTACCGGAACGTCCGACACATTCTTCAAATGAGCCATGTGTTCTGCCAAGTCAGAACCGAAACCACTTCTTACACCTGTAATTCCATTCACAGTCACCGCATAGATGAATCCTTCCGCTGCCTGTGCAATTTTTTCAATACGCTCCTTAGAACTTGTTAAAGAAATGAGTGGTACAAGTGCAATATCCTTTCCTACGAGTTCACTTGAAACTAAAACACGCTCTTCGTACGGCAAATCCGGGACGATCAATCCGCGAACGCCAGCTAGGACACACGCCTCAACAAATTCCTGAATGCCATAGGCTAAAATAGGATTTAAATACGTCATCACTACTAAAGGAATCGCGTGTGTCTGTGTCTGTGTTTGTAATTCACACATAACCTTTCGTAAAGTGACACCCTTTGATAGCGCCCGACTTCCTGCTTCTTGAATTACTTCACCATCAGCCACAGGATCAGAAAAAGGAATACCAATTTCGATTGCATCTGCTCCTGCTTCTTGCAGGAATGAAATCCGCTCATGCAACGCATTCAACCCTCCATCGCCTGCCATCATGTAAGGCACGAACGCAGATTCACCCTCTGCATTGCGCTTACGAATGGCTACTGTCAAAGAAAATTCACTCATCGCTCCCCACCTCCTAACGCTTCACGTACCGTCTGCATATCTTTATCTCCTCTACCTGACAGACAAACGACGAGTAGCTCTTCAGGTTGCATCTCTTTTGCAAGACCAAACGCAAAGTGAATGGCATGTGCACTCTCAAGCGCAGGAATGATACCTTCCTTTTGAGCGAGCAATTGAACCCCTTCAAGCGCTTCTGCGTCTGTTGCTGACACATAGTGTACCCGACCAATATCATGGAGATGACAATGTTCAGGACCAACAGCAGGATAATCGAGCCCCGCGGAAATCGAATGTGCCTCTTGTATGAACCCGTCGTCATCTTGCAATACGTACATATAAGCTCCGTGCAATACGCCCTCTTTTGCATCCGCAATTGCAGCTGCGTGTTGCCCTGTTGATATGCCTCCACCAGCTGCTTCAACACCATACAATGCGACGTCTTCATTTTCTACAAACGGATGAAACATGCCGATTGCATTACTTCCTCCACCGATACAGGCAACGATTGCATCAGGAAGGCGCCCTTCTTTTTGTACAATTTGGCGCTTCGTTTCTTGACCAATTACTTGTTGAAAGTCTCGGACGATTTTAGGAAACGGATGAGGCCCTAGTGCAGATCCTAAGATGTAATGCGTATCCTCAACGTTGGCAACCCAGTAGCGTAGCGCTTCATTGACTGCATCCTTCAACGTTCCAGCACCTTTGTCTACTGACACAACACGCGTACCAAGCAACTCCATGCGGAAGACATTCAGTTCTTGACGTCGGATATCTTCTTTCCCCATGAAAACGACACAGTCTAACTCAAGCAATGCACACGCAGTAGCCGTTGCAACTCCGTGCTGACCTGCTCCTGTCTCTGCGACAATTTTACGTTTACCCATTCGTTTTGCAAGAAGTGCTTGCCCGAGCGCGTTGTTAATCTTGTGCGCGCCTGTGTGATTCAAATCTTCTCGCTTCAAGTAAATTTTCGCACCGCCTGCAGCTTTCGTAAGACGCTCTGCGAAATAGAGAGGGGTTTCTCTCCCTACAAAGTCTTTTAAATACCCATTAAGTTCTTCTATAAAGATGGAATCCTGCAGTGCAGCATCATGTGCTACTTCCAGTTCCGTTAGTGCCCCCATCAATGTCTCCGGAACATACTGTCCTCCGAATCTTCCATACCTTCCTTTACCCTCTGTTGTCTGAATCATGCTCATCTCTCCTCACTTTTTCAACTTCACCGTGTTGATGAATTCCCGGATCAGTTGCTCGTCTTTTCTCTTCTCAATCTCCACACCACTTGAAACATCCACCATCTCTGGATTCACTTGCACTATGGCTTCCGTCACATTTTGAGCATTTAAGCCACCTGCTAATATGAAAGGTCGCTCTTGGACTTTCTTCTCCTTCAAGTTTCTCCAATCAAACGTTTGCCCACTACCTCCTTTAAACTCAATTCCTGGAGCGTCAAACAATGGAGTGACGTTATAAGCAGCCGCTCTATGGACATCTTCTGAGCTCTTAATTGAAAAAGCTTTAAAAGCGGGCAGACCGACTTGTTCGATGAAACCAGGCGTTTCATTGCCATGGTATTGAACTATGTCTAAAGGGACTGCTTTGTAGATGGCTCGGATTTCATCGGCCGCGGCATTGACAAACACGCCTACTTTTAAGACAGTATCCGGGATTTGCATGGCGAGTTTAGTAGCTTGTTCGACTGACACTCTCCTGCTTGAAGGTGCAAATACAAAACCGAGCGCATCTGCACCTGCTTCTACCGCAACTTGCACATGCCTTTCTTCGGTTAGTCCACATATCTTTACCTTTGTCATACGCCATTCACCTTGAGTTTCACTTGAAGCGATTCAACCGCCTCACCAGGTGTGTTGCTCCTCATAAGAGTCTCACCAACTAACACAGCGCTAGCACCTGCTTTAGCTACACGTTGTGCATCCTCAGTACTCCCAATCCCGCTCTCACTGATGAGGACTCGACCCGATTCGAATGGAAATAGCTCTGCCAACTCTTCAGTTCTAGCAAGATCTACATCAAATGTTTTTAAGTCTCGGTTATTCACACCTATTAGTTGTGCACCTGCTTCAAGTGCACGGTTCAGCTCAATAGCATCATGAACTTCAACGAGTACCTCTAATCCGAGCGCAGTGGCATACACGTGTAATGCTCTTAACTCTGCATCCGGCAACGCAGCTACTATGAGTAAAATAACAGATGCACCTGCTGAATGAGCGGTGTCGATTTGGATGGGATGGATGATGAAATCTTTGCAAAGTACTGGAATGTTTACTGCCTGTGCTACTTCTTTCAAATCCTCAAACGAGCCTTGAAAAAATTGGCTGTCCGTTAATACAGAAACACATGCAGCCCCAGCTTTTTCATAGGTTCGTGCTTGTTGTGCTGGGTTCACGACTGCTTGGATGATTCCTTTCGATGGGGATGCTCTCTTTATTTCTGCAATTACTTGAAGTTCATCGGTATAAGAAATGAGATCGATTAACGATGGACGTCGTTGTTTTTCAAGTACTGCCTGAATCGTTGGACCTGCTAACAATCGGTATACCTCTTTTTCTTTCTCCTTCAAGATGTTATCCAAAATTGTCATGACGTCACCGCCTTATTCGAAGGCTGTGCACAAAACGCAGCTGCCTCTTCCAATTTCCTTTTCGCCCTCCCTGAAAGAATGCTATCTTCAGCAAGACGAACTCCCTCTTGAAACGTCTTAACCATTCCATCTGTAAAGAGTCCAATACTCGCGTTGAGTACAACGGTATCGAATCGCGGCCCACGTACTCCTTCAAATATCGACCGAATAATTGAGGCATTCATCGTTGCATCTCCTCCCTTAATCTCTGAAAGAGATGCAGATGTGAGCCCAACATCCTCTGCCGTTAATGTAAACGGTATGAGATCCCCACAATCTGCAAGCACGAGTGTGTTTCGTCCCGCAAGCGTGGCTTCATCCAGTCCACCCGCTCCAGAAACGACGACAGCTCGCTTACGCCCGAGCATTGAGAGTACCGACGCGTACTCCATTACAAACTCTTTTCGATTAATCCCAGTGTATTGTGCGTGTAGTGGCACAGGATTGGTCAGTGGACCTACTAAATTGAAAATGGTTGGGCTACCAATCTGTCTTCGAATCCCGCCAATTCGTTTCATCTTCGGGTGAACGTTCGGAGCGAACAAGAACGCAATGCCTGTTTGATTCATCATCAGTTCTGTTTCTTCAAGTGATAAATCGTTTCTCACACCTAGTTCTTCAAGTACATCATGACTGCCTGCTGCGCTTGAAATCTTCCGATTGCCGTGTTTGGCAACGGGGACGCCAGACGCTGCCAAAACGAAGGCAGCTGCTGTACTAATATTGAAACTGTTTGAACCATCTCCTCCGGTCCCGCAGTTATCCATGTAAGGTCTGTCTGGAAATTGAGGACGAATTGCGTGTGATGCCATAACGGATGCAAGGGCAGCTACTTCGTCTGCAGTTTCTCCTTTACTCGCAAGCGTCGCTAGAAACGCTGCAATTTCCAATGCGTCTGTGCGTTCGTTGAACAAAAGCTCTGCAGCAACTTGCATCTCCCGGAACGTTAAGTTGCGATTTGCTTGGAAAGCTTCTATATAACTCTTCATATCTCATCTCTCCTCGTCTATTTAAATACCTCAGTCTCTACTCATCTTAATGATTCCTAGTCGTCAGCTCTGTCAGGGATTTTGCTTTGTTCACAGTCTCCATAAATTCAGAATGTGGATTTGACGCTTCTACAATGCCAGCGCCAGATTGTACACTCACGCGGCTGTCCTTCACAATCATCGTCCGTATCGTCAAAGCAAAATCGATATTTCCGTTCAATCCGATATAACCTATAGCCCCTCCATAAATACCTCTAGGTTCAGTCTCCATTTCATCAATCATGGCCATTGCAACAGATTTAGGACTTCCTGTTACCGTGCCTGCTGGCAAACTCATCTTCAGCGTATCCAATGCATGGAATCCTGGCGCAAGATCGCCTGTTACTTCCGAGACGAGATGCATGACATGCTCATATTTCACAGTTTCTTGGTAGACAGAAACTTCCACACTTTCAGGATTACAAAACTGCTTCATTTCTCCTCGACTTAACTCAACAAGCATGTCGTGTTCCGACAACTCCTTAGGATCAGTTCGTAGTGACTGTTCTAGAGCATCATCTTCGTTTTTGTCACTTCCACGTTTCCTCGTTCCAGCAATTGGGTTCGTTTGAACACGATTGTCATGAACTTGCACGAGACTTTCCGGCGATGACCCAATGACGAGTGCATCGTCAAATTCCATATAATACATATACGGTGAAGGATTTCGTTCCCGTAATAAGCGATACAATTGGAATGGATCTCCTTCTATATCTGCCTCTAGCTTCCTCGATAAGACGACTTGCTTCGCTTTCCCTGCCTGAATTTCTTCAATCACTTGCTGAACGTTTTCTTCAAACGCTTGTTGCGATACATCACTTCGGTACTCGGATACCGACACCTCTGTTTCAATATCTTCAACACCTGTTAAGAGTGTTGTGGCCAACTGATCCAAATCAGGGGCTTGATACGTAGGATGAATTTCCGTATGCAACAATGTCACTTCGTTTGACTGATGATCATATATGATGATTGTGTCGTAAATATTAAAATAAGCGCTTCTGAATTCATCGTTTACATCGTTTCTCTCTGCCCTTCCAGCCGCATACCCAACGTATCCTACCGCTCCTCCAGTGAACGGGAATTTGCTGACATCCATTACTCTCGGCATAAGCCGTTTAAACAACGTGAACAATTCACCTTCATGAACAAACGAAGCACCGTCAGGATAACTCGTTTCTTCTATACCATCTGCATGGCCTTTATAGGACTTCAATGGATTGGCACCTATAAATGAGTACCTTCCATTTTGAGAATGCCCAGCAGAACTTTCCAACAAAAATTTACGTGTACCTTTTAGTCTTCGAAAGATCAATGTAGGCGTTAACGCTTTCCCATCAATTTGTTTAGCCGTTACGCGCATTCCCATCTTTTCAACTGTCATTCGACTCTCTCCATTCTCAAATGAAATTTTAAAAACGACAAAAAGCCCCCTGCATCCAGACAGTTAAGTCCGGTTGCAGAGGACGGATAATCCGCGTTGCCACCTCAATTAGAATACAGTGTATTCCCACTTCGTGTGCTAACAACTAGCACTTCCCGTAACGTGGGAATGGCGTCCTTAAAAAAACCTTTAAAAGGTTTTTCGTAAGGCTCTCATAAGTCCATTCACAATGCACACGGTTCGGTTTTCACCACCCACCGACTCTCTGACTTCCGCTTTATGCACTGCTACTCTTCTTATTTTAATGATTTCTCGGCTATGCTCTTCTCGTCTCTGCTCCCCGTGGGCGGTGTCGCTCCCGACACCAACTACCCATCTGAAAGTTGTACCCAATCTTACAGTCTTCTATAGTACCTGTCAATCATTATGTTTTTTGAATACTAAGTTTTATACAACAAGCTTTGATTGGGAGTTAAAAAGGAGCTACAATAAAAGAAACTGCAATCAGACAAGGTGGGACCTCATGCGTATTAACAAATTTCTAAGTGAAGCTGGAATCACTTCCCGGCGCGGTGCTGATAAATGGATTGAAGCGGGGCGCGTCGTTATTAACGGAAAAACCGCTGAACTTGGTAGCAAAGTTGAAGACGGTGATCGAGTAGAAGTGGATGGGAAATCGATAACGGTCGAAGATCAGCTCGTCTACCTTATGTTAAATAAGCCTGTTGGGATTACGAGTACAACGGAGCGACACGTCGAAGGAAATGTAGTAGACTTCGTTAATCATCCACTCCGTATTTTTCATATCGGTCGGTTAGATAAGGATTCGGACGGCTTACTGTTGCTTACGAATGACGGCGATATTGTAAACGAAATTTTACGAGAAGAGCACGGTCATGAAAAGGAATACATCGTAACCGTTGACCGACCAATTACTGATCAGTTCGTACGAGAGATGGAACAAGGCGTTCCAATCCTAGACACGGTAACCAAGCCCTGCAAGGTTCGTAAACTGGGATCGCGCAAGTTCAACATTACATTGACTCAAGGACTGAATCGCCAAATTAGACGCATGTGTACAGCGCTTGGGTATAACGTTGTCAACTTGCGTAGAATGCGTATTATGAACTTGACACTAGGCAATCTCCCTACTGGGCAATGGAGGGACTTAACAGACGACGAACGAAAGGGTCTGTTCAAGGAACTGAACTATACACCTAAACGTTAAAAAGCCTCTATCTCGTACAACACGAGATAGAGGCTTTTCTAGTTAAACATTTACCATTTCTAAGAATTGGCGTGTTCGTTCATTCTTAGAGTGGTTAAAGAACGTGTCTGGATCTGCATCCTCGATAATAACACCTTCGTTTAACATGATTACACGGTCTGCAACTTCTTTCGCAAACTTCATTTCATGGGTCACCACAACCATTGTCATTCCTTCGTCGGCCAACTCTTTCATGACCTGCAGCACTTCCCCTACTAATTCAGGGTCAAGTGCAGATGTTGGTTCGTCAAAAAGTAAGGCCTTTGGCTCCATGGCAAGTGCACGTGCAATAGCCACACGTTGCTTTTGACCACCCGACAACTTATTTGGATAGACATCCGCCTTATCAGAGAGCCCGACCTTTTCCAGAATTTCTAGCGCTCTCGTTTTAGCTGTTGCTTTTGCTATTTTTTTCACCATGATAGGTGCTTCCATTACATTTTCAAGCACTGTTTTATGAGGAAATAAGTTGAAATGTTGAAATACCATGCCTACTCCAGCTCGGACTTTTGCGAGATCATCCTTTTTCTGATTCACACGTTTTCCATCAATAGTAATAACGCCTTCGTTCGTCAGCTCCAGAAAGTTTAAGCACCGAAGGAAAGTACTTTTTCCAGATCCACTGACGCCCACAAGGACGACCACTTCACCAGGATGCACTTCCATATCAATACCTTTAAGTACTTCCAGTTTCCCGAAAGATTTATGAACATTTTCTGCTTTAATCATCGTATCTGCCCCCATCATTTATCCACATCCAATTTGTTCTCATACCATTTCAGCAAAGTAGTGAAAATCAGGACGAGAATGAGATAGTAAAGCCCGACTACGAGAAACGTTTCAAATTGTTTGAAGTTGGATGCAGCTACTCGATTCGCAACACCAAACAACTCAGATACACCAATTACATAAACGAGTGAAGAATCTTTCAGCGTAATGATGAACTGATTGCCTAGAGGTGGAATAGCACGACGTAATGCTTGTGGAAAAACAATACGTCTCATTGTCTGAGAACGATTCATTCCTAACGCCATACTCGCTTCACGTTGCCCACTGTCGATCCCTTGAATAGATCCCCGGAAGATTTCTGCGATATAGGCACCATTATGGACACCCAGCGCAATCGCACCTGCCCAGAAGTTGTCCAGTATGATAATTGAAGTAATACCAAAGTATAGAAACATAATTTGTACAATTAGTGGAGTTCCTCGAATGAGTGTAATATACAAGTTTGCAATCGTCTGTAATATCTTAGAGTTAGAGATCTTCATCAGTGCGAAAATAATTCCAAATATCGTCCCGATTATTACTGCAATCGCTGTGATTTCAATTGTTAACAAACCTGCTTCTAAAAACCCTTTATAGGTCTGCTTGAATACATCGTAGAATGTTATAAATAACTCAGGCACCGGCACACCAACTTTCCGTCAAATAAGTAGAGTAGTCACTCATTCTAATAATTCGACACCTTCTAAATCAATATCAAGGAGATTGCGTCCGAACCATTTCTCTGAGATTTCTTTGTACGTACCATCGTCAACTAATTCTTGAAGCGCCTTATCCAAAGCTTTCGTTAACTCAGGGTTATCTTTATGAACAGCAATCGATGCTTGTTCTACCCACATTGGTTTTCCAACTTCTTTAATTTCAAAACCATTATCAATTGCTTCAAACCCTACGACGTCCGAAGTGATTACTCCGTCCAAACGACCTTTAACTGTTAAATCTTTAAGTGCTACGACATCACTCGTATAGTATTGCACGTTATCCGATAGTTCTTTTGCTGGAGGCTCGTATGTTGACTGTGCTACCACACCAATTTTCTTTCCTTTTAAATCGTCCGGACTCTTTATTTCGTCATTGTCTTTAGCCACAAAAACCATGCCACCTGAATAATAGTAAGGCTCTGTAAAATCTGCTTGTTTTGCACGTTCTTTCGTATATGCCATAGAACCAATAATTGCATCAAACTTCTTGCCAACTAATCCTTGTAAAATAGTTTCAAATGGATTCGTTACTGGATTGGATTCGAGGCCTAGTTTTTCTGCTAGCGCGTTACCGATTTCAATATCAAACCCAGTGAGTTCCCCGTCTTCTTCAAAGCTGAATGGCTTATACACACCACTTGCAGCAAATGTGAATTTCCCTTTTTTCACCAAATTATATCCTGCATCTCCTGTTTCTCCAGCACTTCCAGATGACTTATCATCATCTTTTCCGCATGCCGCTAACATTAAAATAGATGCAATAAGCATCAATACCATCAACTTAAATTTTCCCATTCTTTGAAACTCCCCTTTTTTTAGTAGCCGCAAGCTACTTTTTTGTACTCTTTATGCACTTTCCCTAGTCGAATTCTTTTAAACATGAAAATTACAAAAATAGTAATGAAACTGTAACGTTTAACTAATCAAGTAGCTAGAATTACAATTTTTCTCTCAATTCTACATGCTCTCTCGCCTATAGAGATGATGTTGCGTAACAACATCTGTCTTTTGAATTTGTCACTTCATCCTCTCCTCCAATCATTAGGTTGTGTTCTATTAAAACATAAGTCTGATGAAAAGTGAATATTTACTCAATTTATTGCATGTACTTGTTTTTACTTTTGTTGTTTCCTTACTCCAAATAAATGGCATGTAGCTTGTAGATACTTGAACAAGATAGAACGTATATGAGGTGAAGAAAATGATGTTATTTAAAAAAGAACGTAACGAAAAACCGCTTGATGGTGTGCATCTTGAACGTGCACTCGTTCGAGTATTAAGCGAAGGGAAGAAAGAGACGTTCTATGAAATTCTTGCGGAAATAGATAGCTATACTGTGGCTACTCAATACAAAGAGCTTCCTAGAAAACGAAAGTCATTATTTCTTGAATGGCTTTCAATTAAACAACTCACCAATCTTTTGAAGTATCTCACTCAAGACGATCAGCTAGAAGTCTTAGAACGGATTGGACAAGATCGCTCTATTGAAATATTGCACATGATGCAGACGAATGATCTCGCCTTTCTGTTAGCGGATCTTTCACGTAAGAAGATTGACGACTTAATCGCAAAGTTGCGTCGCGAAGAGATGGAGTCGATTCTTCACATCATGGATTATCCATCTAAAACGGCCGGACGCGTAATGACCAATCGATACATACCCATCTCTCCACGGCTCTCAGTTATAGAGGCAGAACAAAAAATCAAAAGTTTTGAAAACCTCGCACACTTCACTAACCATTTATACGTTGTAGATGAAAAAAATCGTTTAATAGGAGTTGTCACGTTTAAAGATTTGCTGCTCGCAGATGACAATCAGATAATCTCCGATATTATGAGAAAGAATCCTATTCACGTAGACGTTTTTACAAAGCAAGAAGAAGTCGCAAAGTTAATTGGAAGATACGACTTTGAGGCGATCCCTGTTACGACAGAAGACCGTGTGTTACTCGGGACAATTTCAGGAGATCAGGTACTCGATATCATTGTACGTGAAGCAGATGAAGACATCGAAATGCTCTTAGCTACAGGAAAATCTATCGACTTTCGTACAAAGCCATTCACTGCGGCTGGTCGTAGATTACCCTGGCTAATTTTGTTGTTATTCATCGGTCTTGTTTCAGGAAGTATTATCTCAAAATTCGAAGATACTTTGAATGCTGTAGTGGCACTAGCTTTCTTCATGCCAATGATTGCAGGGATGACCGGAAATACAGGAACTCAGTCACTAGCAGTCGTTGTTCGCGGCTTAGCTTCTGAAGATATGTCATTTAAGAAAGCGTTGAAACTCGTTCTACGGGAGCTTATTGTGGGCGTTATTATAGGTGTTACGTGTGGACTGCTGATCGCGATTATCGCTTTCTTCTGGCAAGGAAGTATGGTTCTTGGATTCGTTGTCGGAGTCTCACTTCTTGCTACCCTGATAATCGGTACGATTGCCGGTACGGTTATTCCACTCGTTCTCAACAAATTTAAAGTAGACCCTGCTGTTGCTTCCGGACCATTAATTACTACGTTAAAACGACATATTATCCTTACTCATTTACTTCGGGATTGCTACGATGTTTTTATCAAAGCTGACTTAACGTAAAACCCCCGTGCCTCTCTTAGGGCACGGGGGTTTTACTAAATTATTTATTAATAGGCGATTCCTACACGGGCGCCAATGTGATTACAAGAAACTAATTCACACAAGGTAAACAGGGCTGTGTCTGCAGTAGAAATCTGTTTACCATCTAACGGCAAATAGTTCTCTTCCGTCCGGTAAGTGCCTGTTTCTTCCCCATCAGGTAGGTAGGTTGGACATACGATTGTCCAGTCCAATGCTGACAGTTCAAGAGCGCGGTATGCCTGATGATGTTCTTCTGCAGCCGTCGTAAGTTTACGGTTAGAATCGCCTGCTTTATAACGCAGTTTGGTGGAATCCAAACGGCTTTGCAAGATGCCTGCTGTTCCAATCGTAACAATACGTTTCACGTTCTCCGATTTCATAGCAGTTATGATATGCGGCACAGCATCACTTAAAGTAGTTGTCTTGTCAGTTCCCAGTGCACTTACAACAGCTTCGCTTCCGAGAATGGTCGTCGCACTCGCAGCTGCATCCTTTGCATCCCCTTGAACGACAGTGAGATTTGGATGTACGGACAACTTTTCTGGGTTGCGGGCAAGTGCAGTGACCTGATGGCCCTCTTCTAGTAAACGTGCCAATATTATGGAGCCTACACGGCCTGTCCCTCCAAAAAGAGCAATTCTCACGATTGCACCGCCTCTTCCTTAACTTCACGCATTGAGCCTGTTTCTGATAGACGAATGTGCCAACTTAACGCTTTTTCTAGAACATGAGGAGTATGTCCGCCACGAAGTGCTGCTTCTTCATAATACGCCCATAGCTGAGGGCGGTACGAAGGATGTGCACATCGATTAATAATGAGCTCTACCCGCTCTTTCGGGGCCAGTCCTCGTAAGTCTGCGTACCCTTGCTCTGTCACTAAAATATCCACATCGTGTTCAGTATGATCGACGTGTGAAACGAACGGCACACAACTTGAAATCGCACCTTTTTTCGCGAGTGATTTCGTAACAAAAATCGCGAGACGTGCATTCCGTGCGAAATCTCCCGAACCGCCAATTCCATTCATCATTTTCGTACCAGTCACGTGAGTTGAATTAACGTTTCCATAAATATCGAACTCCAATGCCGTATTTATTGAAATCGTCCCGAGTCTACGAATGAGTTCTGGGTGATTTGAAATTTCTTGTGGACGCATAATGATTTTCTCTTTGTAAAAAGCCAAATTATTTCTTAAGCGCTCCATACGTTCTTCTGTCACGGTAATAGACGTACATGAAGCGGACTTGACCTTTCCAGCATCAATTAGTTCGAACACGGAGTCTTGGAGAACCTCTGAATAGACTTCTAAATTTTCGAACTCGGAATCCAATAATCCATGAAGCACCGCATTCGCTTGTGAACCAATTCCCGATTGCAGTGGAGCCAGTTCTTTTGTCAGTCGTCCAGCAGTAATTTCAGATCGTAAAAAGTCTAGTAAATGCCCTGCCATCACTTCTGTTTCTTCATCCGGCTGATCGATGGTCGAATACGAATCATATTCTTCCGTTATGACAATTCCGATAATCTTGTCAGGATCTACAGGGATACCATGCGTTCCAATGCGCTCATCTGGGTGCATCAAAGGAATAGGTTCACGCTCACCAAGAACGCCAGGGTCATAGATATCATGAATGCCTTCCCATTCTTCAGAGTGCGCTACATTGATTTCTACAATGATTGACTTTGCATGCTCAGCAAATATCAAGGAATTTCCGATGGATGTCGATGGAATGATGCATCCATCTTCAGCAATCGCAACCGCTTCCAATACAGCTATATCTACTTGTGGTAAAACTCCACCACGAATTAGTTCTGATGTATTAGACAAATGATGGTCAACAAATAGCAATTCCCCATTATTGATTCCTTTTCTCATAGTTGCATCAGCTTGAAATGGCAGCCGTTTGTTAACAATTCCCGCCTCCGTGAAGAGTTTGTCAATATCATGGCCGAGAGAAGCTCCTGTAAATACGTTCACTTTAAATGATTCCGTTCGTGCTCTTTTCACAAGTGCTTCGGGAATCGCCTTTGCATCTCCTGCACGTGTGAAGCCACTTAACCCGAGTGTCATACCGTCTTGGATCCAAGATGCTGCCTCTTGTGCACTAACCACTTTATGCTTTAGTGACTCTCTTCTGATTCTATCCAACTGTCCATCCATTTGTGACCGCTCCTTAAACGAATATTAAAGAATTAATTTAAATGATTTTTACGAAAAAAGGTATGTAGGCCTATATGATTCATGTATATCTATTCACTCTATATGATACATACGCTAACAGCTCCCTGCAACCTGAGTTGAATTATGTCTAAAATGCAAAAACTGTTATGAAATAAAGGAGTCATTCTAAGTTTATCCCGAAAAGACTAGCAGGTCTAAAGGTACAATGCTATAATCGAAGCATCATAACTAGGTAGTTCTACTCATTTACTCAAAAAAGTCTATAAATTCACTAAAACACTCCATGCTCCTAGTGTTACTTACATAGAACGAGAAAGGATCCTGTAACTATGGCGCTAACAGAAGCTCAAAACATCCCATCATTAACTCGTCTACTCGACGAAAAGTTCTGTGTCTCGATTACAGATACAAAAGGAACCATTACTTACGTCAATAAATGCTTTTGCGAGCTAACTAAGTTTAGTCCCGAGGAACTAATAGGAAATACATATCAACTGATTTCACCGAGTTTCAGTCCCCAAGAAGTTTATGAAGAAATATATCATACCGATACCCAACCCTTCGTTAGGCAGCAGGTTATCAAAGGCATCACTAAGAATAATGAGCCCTATTGGGTCCGAGCGACGATTGTTCCTGTCGTCAACGAGCACCAGATAACTACGCATTACATTTCCATTGACTTGGATATCACGCTAGAACACCTAACTTCTGAGCGATTCGGTGCAACATTGAAAGTTGTACATAACTTAGAGTCTGCTTTGGACTACTCCTCAGTCATTGCAGCTACGAATGCGGCGGGTGTCATCACTTACGTAAACTCCAAGTTCTGCGAGCTTTCCCAGTACACTGAATATGAATTGATTGGCAAGTCACACAAGATCATTAACTCTGGTCATCATCCAAAGTCGTTTTTTGCAGACATGTGGAAGACCATTCAAAGTGGACAGGTTTGGCGCGGAGAAGTGAAAAATCGCGCCAAGGATGGTTCATTTTATTGGATGAATACGACCATCGTTCCCTTTGTAGATGAATGCGGGAAACCTTATGAATACATATCCATTCGATCAGATATCACAGCGCGCATTGAGGCTGAACAAGCTCTGGAATCTGCACTTCAAAATGATTTTCGGACAACTGTGAAAAACTTACAAAATGCTATCTTCAAATATGAAGCAGATGCAACCGGGCAAATTTTCATCACACTTCTAGAAGGTCAAATTTGTGAAAAGTTAGGACTGACTAGCTCTCTGTTGAATGCTAAAGGAGAAACCAACCCATTTAGTGAAGAAACGCTTAGAAACCTTCGACCGTATGCATACGCTGCTCTGGATGGAGAGGCTTGCGAGTTTGAATTGGAGTATTTAAGTCATAGCTTCATAGTTTATTTGTCTCCTGTACTTCAAAACGGAACAGTCATCGAAGTTGTAGGCACATGCGTTGAAATCACCGAGCGCAAAAAGGCAGAAAAACTTGTTGAGCACATGGCCTACTATGATGCATTAACTGGGTTACCGAATCGTCGTCTGTTCGAATCGAAAGTAAACGAAGGCCTTACACTAGGTATTAACGAGTTCTCCATTCTTTACTTAGATTTGGACCGTTTTAAAAACATTAATGATTCTCTTGGTCACTTCATTGGAGACGAAGTTTTAAAAGCGGTTGCTGAACGATTAACTAGTTGTATAGGACCCAATGATATTGCGGGTCGACTAGCTGGCGATGAATTCGTGATCATGCTCCACGAAGCGGATAGTAATCGAGTCAATGAAATTTCACTTAGCATCATTGAAGAAGTATCAAATTCCTACACCTTTAAATCGAATGAAGTCTATATTACTCCAAGTATTGGTATTAGTCGTTTCCCAGCAGATGGTGAAGATTATGACACGCTCATCCGAAATGCAGACACAGCCCTATTCATCGCGAAGGAATCCGGAAAAAGTACACATCGCTTCTTCACTCAAGAATTGAACAATGATTTGATTGAAAAAACATTACTTGAGATGGATTTACGACAAGCGATTAGTCGCGATGAATTAGAGCTCCATTACCAACCTCAATACGATATGAAATCAGGTATTATTATGGGGGTTGAAGCACTTGCGAGATGGAATCATTCAACAAAAGGTGTCATCTCCCCTAGTCAATTCATTCCGATTGCGGAAGAAAGCGGACTAATCCTTCCTATCGGATTTTGGGTCTTGGAGACTGCCTGTAAGCAAGCGAAGACTTGGCAAGAACAAGGACTACTTTCAATCCGCATGAGTGTGAATGTTTCAATACTCCAATTCAAGCAACCTACCTTTGTCAACGATGTCTTGAGTGTTTTACGTAAGACTGGGCTAGATCCTAATTGTTTAAACATTGAAATCACAGAGAGCATGACAACGGATGTGCACTACTCTCAAAAGACTTTGCAACGTCTGCATAATGAGGGCATCCATGTCAGTATCGATGATTTTGGAACGGGATACTCCTCCCTCAGTTACTTGAGCAAATTTCCGATTACCCATTTGAAGATTGATCAAATCTTTTTGCAAGATCTAACTAGTAGTAATACAGCGATTATTAAAACCATTATCGAACTTGCAAAAAACTTAAGTATCGATGTTATTGCTGAAGGTGTGGAAACGGAAGAACAGGCGCTTTTTTTAAGCACTCTCCGATGCGACGAAGTTCAAGGATTCCTGTACTCCCGACCTTTACCAAGGGAAGAAACCGAACAGTTGCTACAATTGCTCACTATCTGAACAGCCAGCCCTATAGGGCTGGCTGTTTGTTAGTTATATCGATAAATCAATATACGTTCATCTTCATTGTGAGTGGAGAGAATCGGAATTGGGATCTCTTCAATTCGCTCAAACGCGGTTTGTTCTTCTAAGAAATAGACAAATGCTGTCGTCGGATAATAGAGAACTACATCCACTTGGCGGTCGGACTGTTCCACAGACTCTAATATACGTTGAATGACAGTTTGGAACACTTCCACTGAGAACGGATTAAAAAAGTAGAATACATTTTGTTCAGACTGAACTTCGTACTTTTCAGCGGTCGTCTGTTCAAATTCAATTGTTCCTCGTGAACGTTTTTGTGAACCTCGGAACTCGGTGAGATTCTCATATGCTTCCTGTAGCAATCGACCATTTAAATCGATTCCAGTTGCGCTACACCCAAACCGATACACACTATAAATCGGAACACGTCCTTTACCACATCCAAAATCTACGATATGATCTCTCTTTTGTAACGGATATACTTCGAATAACTCATCAAGTACGCTGTATGGCGTTGCTTCATAACGATTGTAGTGCGCAGAACTTTGAAGAATTTCAATCGTTCCTTCTGTTCGAATATGAAGGCGTTTGTCAACTTCTTGGTCGGTCATGCCTTCCACTCCTTTTTACGTTCACTTAAACAATGACTTGTTCGATTTGGTTTTCAAGATTTCTCCCATCCAGCCTTTCTTCTTCAAATAATAGAAAAGACCAAATGTAGTAGAAATAATTACAGTTAGCGCAAAGGCATAGCCATGCGCCCATTCAAACTCAGGAATCGACTCGAAGTTCATACCCCAGATCGCTCCGAATACTGCAGCTGGTGTAAAAATTGTTGTAATGACGGTGAGCGTTTTAATGATTTCATTTCCACGCTGATTGGATACAAGCGTCTCCATGTCCGTTAGAGACTCCACTTCCTGACTATACTCTTTAATCAGCATACGGATGCGTTTTATTCTTGTACACAGCCTCTTATATTCAATTGTCCCGATTTGTTCTTCTTCAAAAGTCTCTTCCATGGTCATTTGTGTCTCAACCAATGGAATGACCAAGTTATTCCAAATGATTAATTCATGGCGGCTCTGCGCAATACGCTCCAGCAAATCCAAATTATTGTTATCTTTGATTCCCCAAATGAGCTCTCTTAATCGGTACTCGAATTGGTCAATTTGCTCTAGAAATTTATGGAGGACTGTATTTAAAAGAACTACAAATGCCTGGATTGCATTTTCTGACGTTTCCAGTTTGGACGCTAACTCATCGCGTGCTTCTTTCGGAAGAAGCTCTTGGTTTAACTGTGAGGTCAACAGCGTGTGTTCTGTAAGAAAAAATGAAAACGTTTTGTTATCATCCTTACACATCATACTTTGCTCATATGTGAGCCGCCCCCAGATTGCTTCTTCCCCATGTATCGCTGTTGCGTTACCAATTACATCTTGTTGGTTATTATCAAGCATTTCCAGCCACTTGCTACTCATGTGGGACTGATGGGTGAGTTCTGCTTTCAAGTCCATTTGTCGCTCCACTTCAATCCATTCCCAGTTATCTCGCTTGAATGAAAAGTACATACACAACCCCCTCTTTCATTTGCTCTTTTTCTAAGTGTACCCGTTCTGTTCACTGACGCAAGATTAGATGGAGGATTTGTTTGGAAAGAAAACGGGAAGAAATAACCAATGTGTGACAACTTAGTTGCACGCAAGACATTTCGGAGCTCGTGCTATACAATAGAATGTGAACAGCGCTTCTAAAAATACCTTGCTCTATGCTTTCTGTTTCACTTATAATGGTATTTACCGAATATTAAGAAATGAACGAAAACAACTGGAGGGATTCTGAATGCGCGTACGTGACTTACTCGTTTCTAGAAATTATGTAACTACAGTACATGACCAAGATACTGTAACTGAAGCACTTGATAAAATCCGAAAAAGCGGGTTCCGCTCTGTTCCTGTCGTAGATACAAACGACAACTACAAGGGAATGATCTACAAAATTCATCTAATCGAATATCTATATGAACAAAATGGTAGCCCTGACGCAACACTCGAGACTATCGTTAAACACCATGAGGACTCTATTGAAGAGACATCATCATTCTTAGATGCCCTCTTAAAGATCAAAGCCCTACCTTTCATATCTGTGACAGATCACGGGAAATTGGTCGGCATACTGACACACAACAAAATTGAAGGCGTCTTCCAAGATGCATTCGGTGTGAATACAGGCGGATTGAATTTAACAATCTCTTCTACCGAAGCACGTGGTATGATTGAAAAACTCGCTCGCACGCTTCGTGGTGAAAACATTGAAGGCATGTTGACATTGGATAACGGGTCAGTGCTTGTGCGTCGCGTTGTGTTGACGCTAGAAGGCGAAAAGACCGAGGATGAAATCGATGCACTTCGTACGAAGCTTGAGAAAGCCGGCTTCCGTATTCTTCAAATGGAACGTCTGGAAAAACAGTTATAATCAGCAAAACGGACACACCCTACACATTGGGTGTGTCCGTTTTTTTGCTTACAATGAATCTTCTACCTTAAGTGATGGCCCATTTTTTGACTTCATTACAATCATAACGACTGCCATGATGATTACACTGATTACCAAAACCGAACCGATGAAGAAGTACTGGAATCGGATGGTTGGATGGCCCATTGCTCGCGAAATTGAATCGAGTACGAGTGGTGAACTGAACTGACCGATATAAATACAACTCGACACGACCGCAATGACCCGGTCACTGTTCAACGGATTGACCAACCCGAGTGCTTTGACGTTAATTAATGGGAATAGAATCCCTTGACCTAGACCTACGAAGCAAACGGCCGCTAGAATTACTGGAATCGATGAAGTCAACGCAAGACATCCGAAAGCCAACCCCATGAACAAGATGCTTACAGGAATAAGAAACTTCTTTAAAGCATCCTGGAGCTGCGCGAGTGTCAAGCTCGTAATCATTCCACCGATTGTTGTAAAGGATATGACAGCTCCTGCTACACTAGAGCCGCCAAGTTTTCCCTGTTCAAGGAATAACGCCATATTTGTCGCAATCCCATAATAGACAAGCATAATACTTCCTGAAGCAAGTGCATATCCGTATACCGATAATGGTAATTTCTTTTTAGGACCTGTTCCGTGAGGCTTAACAGGTTCATTCTTTGGTAAGAAGAAGTAAACCAGTATGAAAATGACTGCGCCCATCCAATAAACGTTAAAAGGAACTTTCCATCCGAATGTTGCTAAGAAACCAGCAAGCGTCATCGTGACGATTCCTCCAAGGTTACTAAAAGCTGAACTATACCCCATCATCTTCACTTGTTCCCTACCTACGAAGTGGTCACTGATTAACGAAATCGATAGTGGCATGACGAGACCTACTCCAGCACCAAGTACGAATCTGAACGCGAGTAACGTCTCAATGGTATTCGTGAATTGAGCCCCTACACCGCTAATGATATAGATGGTCAACCCGATCATAACAATTGCGCGTTTGGAAATTTTGGTCGTTAAATAACTAGATACGAATGAAAACGGAATAATGATTAATGAAGGTGCTGTTAATATAAGTTTAATCAGAATCGGATCGGCATCCGGAAAGTTTGATGCGATGAGTCCGACTGCAGGTGAAATTGCTGCACCCGCCATTACAGTCGCCATAGCAATTGAAATAATTGTAGGCGCTAACATTCTTTTATTCATTAACAGGTCCCTCCACTTTTAATACTTTTAGCTGTCTTAATACTTTGTCTGTGGACAGCTCCACAGGATTTTCTGTTCGTGCATTCCATAATAGAAGCCCGTGGGCTAACGATAAATGATACGTCGCTAATTCTTCGGGATCTCCGTCTATAAAATGACCTTCTTCTTGACCTGTTTTGATAATACTAGCAATCCCATCGACTGCTTCCTTGTACAACTTAACAATTTCTTGTTTAGCAGATTCATTTAAGTGGTCTGAGTAGAGAGCTTGTAGGACTAGAATATGTCGGTACACGCCTTCTTTAATCGAACCCGAATGTGTTTGATCTGTCAGCCACTCCATTTTACCGAGCGCTGTCATTTCAAATGTCTCCGCTTTTTCTACTAGTTCAACAAAGTCATACAAAATGTCGCGAATCACTTCAATATACAATTCTTCTTTTGAAGCAAAGTAATGATAAAAAAGTCCATGACTCAGTTTTGCATTCGATGTAATGTCACTGATTTTTGCAGCAGCAAAACCTTTTTGACTGAACATCTGAATTGCGGAGCGTCTCAGTTCTTGCTGACGCTGGTCGCGGATTTCCTTGAACTGCTCCTTGTTTCTAGGGCTCATTTACTACATTCACCATCTTTTTATTTATTGGTTGACTGACAAGTCAATGTTGAACAGTATAGGTTGTAGATAATTGGGTGTCAATAGAATCTGTGAAACTTTCACTAGCGCTTCTAAGCTAAAGCCGTTTAAGATAGAGTCATGTAGGGTATTACATTAAAGTTTAACGGGGGTGTTGGTGTGATTAAGATTTCCATTAGAAGAACCTATCGTTTCCAGGAGATCGTGAATACGTTTTTGAAAAACGGATTTAGTCATGTTCTATTCCGTCTTGGTATAACAGAACGTAGAGCTGCTGCCGTAATGAAAAATGAACCAATGGATACAAACCTTCAACACATCGGACAAAAATTGAATCGGACGTTACAAGAACTGGGACCTACATTTATAAAGCTAGGACAAATCGCGAGCACACGACGAGATTTAGTCCCCGCTGAAATTATCCGGGAGCTTGAGAAACTTCAAGACCATGCAGAACCTTTCGCATTTGAAGAAGTTCAACAAATCATCGAAACCGAACTAGGTAAACCTATAAATGAACTATTTGAATCCTTTAATGATAAACCCATGGCTACCGCATCAATCGGACAGGTCCATGCTGCTTTTCTATATAGTGGGGAAAAAGTTGCTGTCAAAGTACAGCGACCAGATATCCGCCAAACTGTCGATACAGATTTATCGATCCTTAAAGAAATTGCCTCCATTGTAGAAAACAATACGGAATGGGGAAAGTTATATGGGGTTCGTGATATTATTAATGAGTTTTGTGATTCTCTTTTAAGTGAGTTGGATTACGAAAACGAAGGCAGGAATGCTGAGCGTATTTCACGCCAAGTGAAAAAGGATTCTACCGTATATATTCCTGAAATTTATTGGGAATATTCTTCAAAAAAGGTTTTAACAATGGAAATGATCGAAGGAATTAAGTCCAATAACATCGAATTGCTGGATGCAGAAGGCTATGACCGCGAACTCGTAGCAAGAAAACTGGTGCACTCCATGTTCAGCCAAGTCCTCGATCACGGATTCTTTCATGGAGACCCCCACCCTGGAAATATTTACATAATGCCAGGGAATGTCATCTCCTTCATAGACTTCGGAATGATAGGAGTGCTTGATGATAATCTAAAACTACAATTCGCAAAACTCATCATGCAATTGGAGCAAGGGAGCACTAAAGGCATCATTAAAGTATTAGATGCTATGGGAGTTTTAAATGACGAAACCGATATCAAAGGCTTGGAAAAAGATTTAGCATCGCTCAAAACCAAGTATTATGATGTACCGTTACAAAACATGAGTTTGGGCGATATTTTTATGGACTTGTTTGCGGTAGCCTATCGCCATCAAATCTTAATTCCTAGCGAAATCACCGTGCTTGGGAAAACCATATTAACTCTCGAAGGACTTATTTCAAAACTTGATCCGAATATGAGCATTATGGACGGCGTAGAACCATTTGGCAAAAAACTAATCAGAGAGTATTACAGTCCGACTTCTCTATTGAAAACGGCTTGGGAAAGTGTATCTGAGAATGCTGAGATACTTGCTAATATTCCGCGTGACTTTAAGGAAATTAGTACAGCTGCGAAGAAAGGCAAGCTCAAACTAGATATTAACCTCCGGCAGACCAGCTTCATTCTTCGTCGGATGGATATTATTAGCAATAGACTTGCGTTCAGTGTCATTCTTTTAGCATTCAGTATTTTAATGACTGGCCTGATTATCGGTTCTGCCATCGCAGGTCAAAGCAATATGTTGATGAAACTTCCTGTCATAGAAGTCGGCGCAATCATTGCTCTCTTAATGTTTGCATTCCTGCTGTTCTCTATTTTTAGATCTGGACGAATGTAGCAACAAAAAAACACATCCTACGGAGGAAACTCTCTCTCCTGGATGTGTTTTTTATTTATCAAATGAATATGATTAAACGATGAAGTATGCGATTACTGAAAGTAAAATAGATGTCACTGTCATTGCTGCAAGTGGGCGAAGTGCGCGAGCACGTAAATCCCGTAGGCTAACGTTCAACCCCAATCCAACCATTGCTGCAGTGAGGAACCATGATGTTACAACGGCAATAATGTCATATACACCGTCAGGAACTGGAATGATTGGTCCAAATACATAACTACCAAGTACACTTAAGATAATGAAACCGACCAAGAACCATGGGAACTCAATTTTCGCATCTGATTCTTCTGTCCCTTTACTTTTACGCTTCATAATTGCAATAAAGATAAAGCATAGTGGTACAAGCAAGAATACACGACCGAGCTTAGCGAGTAAGGCGATTGCAAGACCTTCTTCACCTGCAGGAGCCCCTGCTAGTGCAACGTGTGCGACTTCATGCAAGCTGATACCTGACCACATACCGTATTGAATCGCATCAATTGGCAAGAATGGGCGTAACACTGTATATCCGACAGCAAAGACTGTACCCATTAATGCAATGATACCGACACCAATTGCCGTGTCTTCGTCTTTTGATTTCACAATCGGTGCTATTGCCGCTATTGCGGCTGCTCCACAAACCCCGGTTCCAACACCTAGCAAGAGTGAAATGTTCATATCTGCTTTAAACATTTTAGCAAGCCAAAGTGTCATGAAAATTGCAAAGATGATAACGCCGACGTCACGGGCTAGTAAGCCAAGTCCATCACTAAGTACTGTGTCTATGTTAAGTTTTATACCGTATAAAATAATGGCTGTACGCAATAAGCGTTTAGAAGAAAAACCGATGCCTGAGCGAATTGCTTCAGGGTATCCGAAAATCTGGCGGAATACAACCGCAATGATAATCGCAGATGCCATTTGCCCAATATGGTCAAATCCAGGTAGCTTCGCGAGTAGATATCCTAAAAATGCGATGAAAAATGTAAAGGCGACCCCACCGATCCAAGCAGCTGGCTTAGATAGCTTTTTGGGTGAGGGTGCTGTTGATGATGAATTCATTTGAAACACCTCCTGTCATTTAGTATACGCTCGTTGTTTTCATAAGGAAAATAACAATATATAATAGCTATCATAAGTAAACGCATATGTGAGAATGGAGTTCAGTAAATGGATCAAAGCTTAAACGTCTTTGTAACAGTCGTAGAAAAAAAGAATTTTTCTCGAGCAGCCGAGGCTCTTCACATGACACAACCCGCGGTAAGTCAGTATATCCGATCCCTGGAGGAGATGATGGACGTACGTTTGCTTGAAAGAACGAACAAATACGTTCGACTGACAAAAGCGGGTGAAATCGTCTATCATCATGCGAAAGAAATTGTTGGATTGTATGGTCGCATGCACCACTTGGTTAACGACTTGTCCCATGAGGCAAGTGGACAGCTCTCGATTGGAGCCAGTTACACATTCGGTGAGTATGTGCTTCCACATATATTGGCTCGTTTACTGGAGATCTATCCCCTTATTAAACCCGAAGTGCGAATTGGCAATACTGCGGAAATTGCAGATCTCATAATGAGTCGGCAACTTGATGTGGGAATCGTTGAAGGTCGTTTTAAAGAAAACCGCCAGCTGACCACACAAGCATTTGCTGAAGACAAGATGATTCTTGTAGCCTCTGCAAATCATCCACTTTCATTAAAAAAAGAGACAGTCGAATGGAAAGAGTTGGTTGAGCAAACGTGGATTATTCGCGAAGACGGTTCCGGTACGCGTGAAGCCGTAGAAGCCGTCTTTGAACAATATGAAATAACACCAGCACGGACGATGCAATTTAGCAGTACGCAACCTATAAAAGAAGCGGTAGAGGCAGGACTTGGGATCAGTCTGTTATCAGAATGGGCTGTGCAAAAAGAACTGAGGTATGAAGATTTAGTACAACTCCAAGTAAAAGATTTACCTTTTGCACGCAAATTCTCAATCGTAACGAGTTCACCCTATCAGACAAAAGCGTTGCAAGTATTTTTAGAACTCCTGCTCAATAATCGAGATTTGACGTTATTTAGGTAGAGGATGTGTGGAAGAAGACCATTGGGAAGTTGTCTGGAAGTTACTGTGAATTAAGTTCAAGTACTTTATTTCAAGTGATTTAAAAGACTATTTGGTAGCTCTTTGCTGGTTGAGGGATGGGTTCATGATTTCAGGAAGAGATTCTTTGTGTCCATCCGGTCGTGGATGTAATTCAAAAGACAACTTATGAGCGGATTTTGTGATTTATGAGCGGATTTATGAGGTTATGAGCGTTTTCAGTGAGTTATGATCACATTTCAGGATTTATGAGCGATTCAGGGAGCTTATGATCACTTTCGCAAGTTTATGAGCAGATCACAAGTTTTAAGAGCGCGTTGACTTCTAGTTAGCACCTTCTTGTTTAATTCCATGTTAAAAAGGGCTTTACAAGAGCCCTTTCCACTTAAATCATTTAATTAATTTACCTGGGTTTAAAACATTCTCTGGATCCAACACTTGCTTGATTTTGAGCATTACATCGTACGCCGCACCGTGTTCATCGCGCTGGTATTTTTGTTTGCCAACACCTACACCATGCTCGCCTGTGCACGTTCCGCCACAATCGAGTGCTCGACGGACAATGGTTTCATTGTACGCATTCGCGTTCTTGAGTTCTTCAGAGTTTTCATGATCAATCATGAGCAATACGTGGAAGTTTCCATCTCCAACGTGTCCCACGATGCCACCTTCGATTCCAATTCTGTCGAGTTCCTCGCGTGCAAAGACGACGGACTCTGCTAATTTCGAAATCGGTACGCATACATCTGTCAACATCATCTGTTTGCCTGGGAATCCATGAGTATAGGCATAAGCTGCGTTGTGACGTGCTTCCCACAAACGATTGCGACTCGCTGTTTCCGTTTCAAATAATATCTCTATGCATCCAAAGTCAGCGACAATCTCTTCTGTGAAGGCAACGTCTGACGCGAGGCCTGCTTCGTTGCCATGAAACTCTAAAAACAGTGTTGGTAACTCGTCATAGTCTGTTTCACTATAAGCATTCACCTGCCGAATGGACTCTGTATCTACAAGCTCAACGCGTGCGATTGGAATGCCCGCTTGCAATATTGCCGGCACGGCTTCAATCGCATTCGTAATGGACGTGAATGTTGCGCGTGCTGCTGTGGTCATTTCAGGAATTCCAAAAACTTGGAGTGTCAGTTCTGTAAAACAACCGAGAGTACCTTCTGATCCGACAAACAATCCATTTAGATGATAGCCTGAGGAGGATTTTGCTGCTTTGTTTCCCGTGTGAATAATCGTTCCATCTGCTAAGACCACTTCTAAATCCCTCACCTGATCACGCATAACACCATATTTTACAGATGTCGTACCACTCGCGTTCGTTGCCGCCATACCTCCAAGAGTCGCATCGGCTCCTGGATCTACTGAGAAGAAGAGTCCATGTTTCTTCAGCTCTTTGTTCAATACAGAGCGCGTCACTCCTGGTTGCACAGTAACTAACATGTCTGCAGGATTCACTTCTAGTATTTGGTTCATCTCAGTGAAATCTATTGTAATTCCATGATTGTAAGGAATTATATGACCTTCGAGACTTGAACCGACTCCAAATGGAATGACAGGTATGTGGAGATTACTTGCTGCTTTGACAATCTTACTCACTTCTTCTGTTGTTCTTGGGTACACGACTAGATCAGGGAGACTCGGCGTATGGTAGGATTCATCCTTGCTATGCAAGTCACGTACGGTCTCGTTTTGTGTCACCTGCTCCTGTTCTAGAAACCCGCTCAACTCGACTACAAGCTGGTCAATTGAAGTATACATCCAATCAAATCCTTTCATACCTAGATTATCAATGAAATTTGTACGGATCCCTCATTTTAAATCCGTTTTTATAACGAAAAGCAGGGTACACTATTAGAAACATATGAGGAGGTCTTCAACATGAGAAAATCAGTATCTATTGCAGGAGGCGTTCTTGCGACAGTCCTACTTCTAGGCGCATGTGGAAACAGTAATAAGGAAGAAGACACAGGTACGGCTGGTACGACTGGAACGGAAAACACAACGACTGAGCCTGGAACTGTTACAGATGATTCTGCAAGCAACACTTCCGGTACAAATGATGCATCAACTACAAATGGTTCCGCTGATTCTGACAGTGACCAGAAATACATGAAAGAGAAAATGGACAAGCTCGCTTACGACGAAGTCGAGTTGGAAGTCGATTACGGAAAAGACAAAGAATACGAAATCGAAATTGAACAAGACAATGGTAAAGTGGAAGCAACTGTTGAGGATGAACTTTCCAATACCGACTTAAAGGGCCGGGAAGCGTTCGATGAAATCTATCCGAAACTGGAGAAGATGGATATCACAGAAACCACTACGAAAGAACAAGCCATCCAACAAGCATTGGACGCATTCGACTTGAAAGATGATTACACGAAATTCGACATTGAAATCACAATGCCGGATGGTCAAAAAGTCGAGTTCTCAGATAAAAAATAAGTAAAAGCGGAACCGTCAATCGGTTCCGCTTTTCTTTTTTAGCTATGCGCTTTTACGAATTCAATAATCTTTTCAGACGTTTCCATTTGTAGAATTTCAGGGATATACCCTTCCCATTCTGCTTTAGATAATCCTGCAAATTGTGCGCGTGCTTTCAAGATACTAGAAGGGCTCATCGAGAATTCATCCAGTCCCATACCGAGTAGCACAGGAATGGATAATGGATCTCCTGCCACTTCGCCACACATGCCGACCCACTTTCCTTCTTTGTGAGCAGCTTGAATGACTGTATTAATCAATCTCAAGATGGACGGATGGTTCGGCTGATACAAATAGGAAACGGTTTCGTTCATCCGGTCTGCCGCCATTGTATATTGGATTAAGTCATTCGTACCAATAGAGAAGAAGTCGACTTCTTTTGCAAACAGATCTGCAATAACCGCTGCTGCAGGAATCTCAAGCATCATCCCCACTTCATACGTATCACTAATGTCTACACCTTCAGCCTGTAACTTCGCTTGTTCTTCAAGCAACATACCTTTTGCATGACGGAATTCTTCCAATGTCGCAATCATCGGGAACATGATTTTCAAGTTGCCGTGAACACTCGCTCGAAGTAATGCTCGCAACTGAGTACGGAACATGTCAGGATGTTCAAAGCAAAGACGAATGGCACGCACTCCTAAGAACGGATTCATCTCTTCAGGTGTACTGAAATAGCTTAACTCCTTGTCCCCACCGATATCGAGTGTACGAACAACAGTTGGACGTTCACCCATGGAAGTCAATACGGTTTTGTATGCATCGTATTGCTCTTCTTCTGTCGGGAAATCGCTTTTGCCCATGTAAAGGAACTCTGTACGGAACAAGCCGACACCTTCTGCACCGTTTTTATCTGCTAAAGGCAAGTCTTCCGTAGACGCAATATTAGCACCTACTTCAACATGATGGCCATCACTTGTAACGGTCGCTTCAGAAACAAAACGCTTTAACAATTCCTTGTCTTGCTCAAACGTCTCTTTCTTCGTTTCATACGTACGTGTTTCTTCGTCAGTCGGCTCCAATACTACTGTTCCTTCAGTGCCGTCAATAATTAGAGAAGTCCCTTGTTCAATCGATGCCATAGCAGTTTTTGTACCGACAACCGCTGGAATTTCAAGCATTCTTCCAAGAATAGCAGAGTGCGATGTGCGCCCTCCGATATCTGTGACAAATCCTTTAACGAATTGCTTGTTCAATTGTGCCGTTGCAGAAGGTGTTAAATCATCTGCAATAATGATAACTTCTTCGTTAATTGTAGAAGGATCGGATACATGAACACCTAGCAATTTAGCTAGAAGACGCTTTGTAACGTCGCGGACATCTGCTGCACGTTCTCGCATATATTCATTGTCCATTGCTTCGAACATTGCAGTGAACGTGTCAGCAGCTTGCTGTAGAGCAAACTCTGCGTTTACCCCTTGCTCGATACTGCCTTTGACACTACTTTCTAATTCAGGATCGTTTAGCACAAGTAAGTGAGCACTGAAAATCGCCGCTTTGTCTTCACCAAAGTTTTCCGCAGCTTTTACACGGATCGCTTCCAATTCCACTGCAGCTTCCGCTTTTGCAGCCTCAAAACGAGTGATTTCTTGCTCTGGGTTTTCAATCGTACGCTTTTCAACTGTAAGGTCTGGTGCTTCCAAACGGTACGCTTTGGCGATCGCTATGCCGTCGGATACACCGATACCTGTAATTGTTTGTTTCACTCGCCGATGTTTTCTTGTTTCATGATGTTATCTACTTTTGCGATCGCCTCTGACTCGTCATCGCCGTTTGCTGTAATTTCAACTTGCGCACCTGATTCAATTCCCATACCCATGACGCCCATGATAGATTTCAAGTTTGCTGTGCGTTCGTTATACGTAATTGTCACTTCTGATTTAAATGGTGTGACTGCTGATACGAGCATCGAGCATGGTCGTGCGTGTAACCCTTCGCTGCTAGTGATTGTGTACGTTTTCTTTTCCATAACTAAATCTCTCCTTTTAAGTCAAAACTGGATGCGGTCGCTATAGTGTGCGACGAGTGCATCATTGTGTGTTGCGTTGCCTTCTAAATTACCGCTCTTGAAAACAGGCGGCTCCATCCCGTTCGCACTCATGCGCTCAACGCTCTCACAAAATAACGCGTGAAGCAACGCATTGCCCGATACACTAGATGCGGGACCACATTGAATACCGTCGATATGCATGATTCCGTCTCCTGAAGGCACTTTCGTATCCAGCACAACAGATACCATTTTCTCTAGTCGTTTGCCTGAAGAATGACGCGATGGATGTTCTTCTTCAGTATACAACAAAGATTGAATGGAAACCGTATAAGCGCCTTGTGATTCCGCATATTCTGCTACGTCGATGGGTACTGGGTTTCGACCTGAATTCGATATGATAATTACGACATCCTCTGGTCGAATGTCGAGAGTCGTTAAGAATGTTTTACTGAATTCCGCATCTTTTTCATTTTCGGATGAAAGCAATGCGCCTTCGTGCAACATGAGGGGGCCAATTGAAATTGGTTGTACACACGCTAAACTCCCCGCACGGAAATACCCTTCTTGTGCAAGTAGTTGAGAATGCCCTGAACCGAACAGTTGAATGATCCCACCTCGTTTAATACGTTCTGCAATCTTAGTGGCAGCATGCTCAATAGGCTCTTTCGAACTTTCCTCCACTATCTTTAATAGTGTTGTGATTTCACTAATGTATGAATTCATAACTTTCACCTTCCAATTTCACTAAGGAATTTGTATCGATCTGCTCGATACGTACTTCGAACAACTTCAAAAGTGCGACCGTCCTGAAGTGAACTGACGCGTTCAATTAGCACAACTGCAGAGGGAAGTGAAATCTGTAAGTATCCTGCATCTTCCGTCTTTGCGAGTGCTGCCTCCATCCGCTGTGTCGCTTGTCCAATTACAAGCATTTCTTGTTTCTCGATGAACGCGTACAAAGATCCACGAAGCGCTTCTTCAGTGAGCGTTGGAAATAGGGATACCGGTAAATAAGAACGTTCAATCGCCATTGGCCTATCGTCTGCATAACGAATCCGGACGACTTTGTGGACAAGTGCCTCCTGTGTTATCCCTAGTCTTGCAGCAATTTGAGGATCTGGATGGACTTTCGTGAAACTGATCAACTTAGTTCCAGGTGTGAGCCCACGCTCTTTCATATCCTCAGTGAAACTCGTTAATCCATTAAGAGGTTGCTCCATCTTTTCTTCGGCAACAAACGTGCCTCTACCTTTTTCACGGTACAGCAATCCGTCTTTCACCAAATTCGTTAACGACTGACGAACTGTCATGCGGCTCACCCCGAACAAATCCGTCAATTCACGTTCAGATGGTATGAGGGACTTCACAGGATATATACCCCGTGCTATTTGTTCTTTAAGATAGTCTTCAATCTGAATATATATTGGAATTCCTGATTGCTTATCAAGCATTCCATCCACCACCATTCGTATCTTTTGGACCCATGTACTCGGTTGTTTTATGAAAGGACTCTTTAAACAGACCCATCTTGTTCGTACCCTGTTATGCCACCACAAATTGTTTGTACAACAGACCATTCTTTGCTGAGAATAACAAGGTCCGCATCACTTCCTGCAGCGACTTTGCCCTTCTTGGGTAGACCCAGCTGACGGGCTGCATTTCCTGACGTTATTTTTGCTACGTCGAGTGGACTGACCCCTAATATACGGACGATATTTTGAACAGCGTGTTCCATCGTCAAAATACTTCCTGCCAATGTTCCATCGGAAAGACGTGCATCCGTTTCTGTTACGTGCACTGGCTGTCCACCAAGATCATATTCCCCTGGTTGCAACCCTTTAGCGCGCATCGCATCGGTAATAAGGATAAGTTTATCAGCGCCCTTTACGCGATAAGCAAGTTCAACCGCTTTCGGGTGACTGTGAACGAAGTCAGCAATTACTTCCGCACAAAGTTCATCCACAAGAAGTGCTCCGCCTATTGCACCTGGTTCACGATGATGGAATGGTGACATTTGGTTATATAAATGTGTGGCTTGGATAGCTCCAGCCTTTGCCGCTTCTTCCATCTGGGCGATCGTTGCATCCGTGTGGCCCATCGATGCTACAATGCCTTCTGCTGCTAACTTTTTAATAAAAGAGAATCCATTTGGTTCTTCAGGAGCAAGTGTGACCATGCGAATTCTACCTTTTGCTGCTTGCTGCCAAGCATCAAACTGATCGGAATTTGGAGGACAGATGTGTTCAAGAGGCTGGGCACCTGCACGTTTCGGCGAGACAAAAGGGCCTTCTAAGTGAATGCCTAGCATTTGCGCTTGTCCAACTTTCGTTGAGAACTCTCCTGCATTTTTTAATGCATCTTCGATTGCTTCCGGTGCTTGTGTCATTGAAGTCGCTAAAAATGAAGTCGTCCCTTCTTTTGGAAGAACGTTAGCCATTGTCTCCAAAGCTTCCGTTGTGGCATCCATGACATCTGCTCCAGCAGCTCCATGAATGTGCATATCGATGAATCCCGGTAGGATATAGTTGCCCTGTACGTCAATTTGCTCATCTGCTTGTTTAGAAATTGATGGACCTACTTCTTGAATTGTTCCATCTTCGATGAATACGTCTCCGTTTTCAAGGATTCCTTCAGGTGTTACCACTGTTCCATTTTTCAATAATAGTGTGTGTGTCATAGATTTCCTCTCCTTAAGAAAATACGCCGGAAGAGTGACTGTTGTCTCTCCCGCCGGCGTAATCAATTATTATTCATCAACCTTAACGATTGAGTCAGTTCCTTTTCTTTGGAACCCTTTTTTCAAGATGTGCAAGTTAGCTTTTTCAACGTTTGTGAAAATGACTGGAGTAACAATGGATGGTGCGTTTGCTTTGATATAGTCTAAGTCAATGTTCAACAATGCATCGCCTCGTTGAATGAGCTGACCGTTTTTCACAAGCAATTCAAATCCTTTTCCGTTCAACTTAACTGTATCCAAACCTACGTGAATCAGAACTTCAACGCCTGTATCCGTTTCAAGTCCGATAGCATGATTTGTCGGGAAGATGCTGACGACTTTACCATCGATTGGTGAATGAATCGTTTTCCCCTTGGGCATAATACCGAAACCAGGTCCCATCATTTCTTTAGCAAATACCTCGTCTGGAACTTCTGATAAGTCAATGATGTCCCCATCAATTGGCATGTGGAAATCAGTTGCAGGTAATGCTTTCACGCTGTGTGGCTGTGTATCCAGTTCCATAGACTCTTCCGTCTTCGGTGCTGGGTTACCATTTTTCGTACGTCGCTTCATCGCTTCAGCTAAGAATTCAACGGCTGTTCCAATAACGACTTGAACGTTTGTTTTACTAATCTTCATGAAGCCCATTGCGCCGTAACGTTTCAATTCTTTTTCATTGATAATATCTGAATTTTTAACAGTCAATCGTAAGCGAGTTGTACAGTAGTCAATGGCTTGAATGTTTTCAAGGCCTCCAAGTGCTTCGATTGTGTGGTAAGCCTTTACTTCAACGATATCATCGCTATAGACTGCAGTATCTTCTACCATATCTTCATCATCTTCACGACCAGGTGTTTTCAAGTCGAGTTTGATGATTAGGAAATAGAACACTACAAAGTAGATGACACCGAATACAAGACCGATGACTAAGAGTGTCAGTGGATTCTGTGCTAATCCGAAATTCAGTACATAGTCAATCGCACCTGCTGAGAATCCGAAACCGTGATGGACGTCAAACATGTACGATACCATCATAGATGCACCTGTTAGTAATGCGTGCACTACATAAAGAACTGGTGAAAGGAACATGAACGCGAATTCGATCGGCTCAGTGATTCCTGTAAGGAATGAAGTGAATCCGATACTTAGTAACATACCGCCGACAATTGCTTTCTTTTCCTTTTTAGCTGCAGCATACATTGCTAGACATGCTGCTGGTAGACCAAACATCATAATTGGGAAGAAACCAGACAAGAATGGTCCTGCAGTTGGGTCTCCCTTTAGGAATCGGTTAATTTCACCTTTTACAACTTCACCACTCGCAGTTGTGAACGTTCCGAAATCGAACCAAACCACTGTGTTAATAACGTGGTGAAGACCTGTAGGAATCAATAGACGGTTTAAGAATCCGTAAGCACCTACACCAAGAGTTCCGGCACCAAGTACCCAGTTACCGATACTATCGATGAGACTCTGAACAGGTGGCCATGCAAAGAATAGAATGCCAGCAAGTACTGTCATTGTCGCCGCTGTAATAATTGGAACAAATCTTCGTCCTCCAAAGAATGCGAGGAAATCTGGTAGTTTAATATTATAAAAACGGTTGTAGAGAAGCCCTGCTATAATACCAGAGATGATACCGCCGAACACACCCATGTTGATCGATTCGTCAACTGCACTTAACGCACTTGTGAGTACCAGGAAACCAACAGCTCCGGCCAATGCTGCTCCGCCACTGTTATCGTGTGCAAACCCCATCGCGATACCAATTGCAAAAATTAAAGCTAAGTTACCAATGATTCCATCTCCCGCTGCTGCGATTAACGGAATGCCAAGCAAGTCATCTTGCCCGAGTCGCAAAAGCAAAGCGGCTGCTGGCAAGGTGGCAATCGGAAACATTAATGATTTTCCGATACGCTGAATAAAGTTCATCATGTTCTTTTCACTCCTTTTTAATTATCTTACTATTCACTATACCGTTTGACCGGTCTAGTTGTCTATACCAATTAAAACAAAAAACTGTGAAGAATGTAAGCGTTTTTACGATTTTATGTGAAAAAGTTTGGAAGTATGCAAGAAAAAGCGAGTGCAGAGTGTTCTGCGCTCGCTTTTTCTCATCTTGGACTGGGAATATTAAGCATCTATACGTAAGATACCACTTGTACCTTGTGCAAGTTTTCCTTCTTTAAGCAAATGGATTTTCTCTTTAGATACATTTGTGAAAATAATGGGAGTTATAGTTGAAGGCGCGTTTGCTTGAATATACCCCACATCGATTTTCAATAGAGCATCTCCTCGACCGATTGACTGATCCTTCTCAACCAACAAGTCGAAGCCTTCCCCATTCAGCTTCACGGTATCGAGTCCTACGTGTATCAAGATTTCGATACCTGTTTCCGATTCCAATCCGATGGCGTGTTTTGTCGGGAACACGCTAACAACCTTACCGTCTACAGGTGAACAAATAGTGTCTCCTGCTAGGTCAATTGCAAAACCGGGCCCCATCATTTCCTGAGCAAACACGGGATCAGGTACGTCAGATAACTGAATTACAGTTCCATCAATCGGCATGACAAACGATTCTTCTGCAAGTCCCTTTTCTACAGGTAATTGTTCAGCTGCGCTATCTCCTTTTAATGACTGGGTAATTTTTTTAAAAAAGCCTGCCATTCACTTCACTCTCCTTTTATCTGTTCATGTGTATTCTTAGCTAAATATACGTGCACTATCCCACAACATTTTGTCACTTGTCACAAAAGTGCATGGCTAGCGTTTCTAGCATTTGGGGTAAACGTACAAATGCACTTTCCATATGCAAACGCTCTGTACGTTGATGCGCATCTTTTCCGAACGGACCTACATTCAGTACGGGTGCATCAAGTGCTTTCATTTCTTCGAACGGCATCCAATAAGTAGAACCCCAAACCGGTGTATTTCGCTCAAACGACTTCCAACCAGTTCCTTCGTCAGCATAATGGACATAGCTTAAATCACTGATGCCATTGAAATAGTGAATTTGTGTGACTTCCGTTCCAAGTGTAGTTGCTTTGTCTTTCATAAGCGTGACAAGCTCCTGAACAAGTACATCATCAGAAGTGTTCACTGCCGGATAATATGGAGGTGCAAATAACAGTACAGTTGCTGGAGCTAACTCTTGGCACTCGATCATCAGGACATCGACAATTTTAAAGGACTTGTCGCGATCGTCCAGCTCCCAGTCCCCAGAGACTTCAGTAATAATCCGCTGCACTTCCGCTATGCCCAACTTTTTGTTTGCATATTCCATTAGGTCTTCAAACTTAAGTAGATTAATGTCGCCGACTTTTTGTACATCTGCGCGCTCACAAATTCCCGAGTACGCTGCTTCACATGCTGCGACAGCGTCCTTTGCGATGCCTTCAAATAACTCCATTACTTCTGCTGCAGTACGTCTCATTGTAAACACGTTGTACAACGCTGTAGAACGATAAGGCGTTTGCACAGAATAATGTGCTTTTAAATCTTTTTGTTGCAATGTCACCGGAAGTGGTGTTGTTTCTCCATGATCCGTTTCTTCAAACACGCTGTTCCACTCCATACGTTGTGTAAGGAAAGAAGCCATGAATGTAGATGTGATTCCTTTTAACGGTTCTCCGACGTGTGTCTCTTTCCCGTAAAACAATGCAGCAGGCATAATCTTACCGATTGAACCGGAGTAGATATATTCCTTAGGATCTCCTGGTTCTTGAGAGAATACGGGTTCTCCGTTTAAGAATAGTGTATACGCTAACTCATGTTCGTTCTTCATCCGAACGAGTGATTTAACTGCAGTACGCATACCGGCAGAACTCACTTCTTCGTCAGGAACAGCGAGCAATAACAGATTGAGTGGCCATTGCTCCGCAGCCGCCTTTTCGATTAACGCCATGTGCAATGCTAATCCCATTTTCATGTCCATTGTTCCACGGCCAAATAGATATTCTCCTGATTCGAGATCTTTTAGCGCCTCTTCAGGGAGTTCTTCTTTATATTCATGTAACTTGGCAGTCAGCTCTTCAGGATGGAAAGCAAATGGCTCAAGTGCGCCATATTCTTCTGTCCAAACCGTGTCGTAATGGCTAATAAGAACAATCGTATCTTTGGCTTCCTGATTTTTATATAACGCAGTTACTGAGTTTCTTCCTAAACCTGCGTCGTGCAACTCCAACTGTTCGGGATGTGCTTCAAAATAAGGGACACTTTTCAATTTTTCAGCTAGTCGATGTGGAAATGCTTTTTCTCCTTCAGTAGTCGTTCGACTTTCCCAACTTACAAGCTCGCATAACAAGGCTTGCAGTGTTTGCGGTGTACTCCATTGTAAGTGTGTTTCAGTATGTTGGTTTGCCATTAAAAACCCTCCTCTTCAAATACGTGCTGGCATCCTGACAGCGAAAAGCCTGTCTGCTTTTGAGTGTACGCTTTTTGTCGAAAAGAGTCATCCCCTGAAAGACGATTGTTTCGCTTGCAACCCCTGAAACTTATGTTTATAATTTAAACATAAGTTTATCCAATGCGTAGTAGAAGAATTGGGGGTGTTAACGATGAACGAAAAAGAACTGCAACTGATGGCATTGATTCGTCAAAATCCATACTGTTCACAACAGGAGCTAGCAGATGGACTTGGGTTGTCGAGACCCGCCGTCGCGAATATCATATCTGCATTAACGAAACGTGGATACATCACTGGAAGGGCATATGTTCTAGCACCTGAGGATGAGATTATTTGTATTGGCGGTGCAAATGTTGACCGGAAGTTTCATGTATCTGGCACAGTCACCCCTGGCACTTCCAATCCCGCTGAACTGTCCGTTACGATCGGTGGGGTTGCGCGCAATATTGCTGAAAACCTTGGACGCTTAGACCATTCTGTCCGTTTGCTAACAACGGCGGGTAAAGATGCAGACTGGGACTTAATTGCGACACATTCGTCTCCCTTCATGGATTTGACATCTGTACGTTTGTTGCCAAATGCCTCAACAGGTTCGTACTCTGCTGTACTGGACAGTCACGGTGAACTTGCGATTGCAATGGCAGTCATGGATGTCTACGAAGCTTTGAATGCTGAATACATTGCCTCACTAGAAAGGCATTTGTCACGCGCGAAAATGATCGTAATCGATTTGAATGTTACGAAAGAAACAGCAGAGGCGATCCGAGACGTGGCTGTTCGTTACCAGGTTCCATTTGTAATCGTCCCTGTTTCCGGACCTAAAATGGCACACCTGCCAGACACTCTGGATGGGTTGACCTGGTTCATCTGTAATGAGGATGAGGCCGAAACGTTAACAGGTGTCGCAATTCAGAACGAGGACGACTGGAAGACAGCCGTTTCGGTGCTTCTTGACTCTGGAACGGAGCACGCCATCATTACCCGAGGGAAAAAGGGGATTATGGCAGGTGATCGTACAACGCGCTCGATTCATCATCATGCAGCGATCCCTGGCGTTTCTGTGGAAGACGTCACGGGAGCTGGGGACGCATTTGTTTCGGGTGTTCTCCATGCTGCTGTAATGGAACGTCCTCTTCACGACGCAATTACCTATGGTCTTGTGAACGCAGCAAAAACATTAGCATCAAGCTATACAGTCCGGCCTGAACTAACTGCCACTACACTAGAAAATGAACTGGAGGAATACAAATGAAATCTTATATCGTCTTCTCAGAAGAAGTATTAAACGCTAAAGCCGCTGGTCAACCAATCGTGGCACTTGAATCTACAATCATCTCTCACGGCATGCCTTATCCTCAAAACGTGGAGACGGCTCGCGCAGTCGAGCAAATCATTCGCGACAATGGTGCAGTCCCTGCAACAATCGCATTAATCGACGGACAAATAAAGATTGGATTGTCATACGATGAACTAGAAATGTTTGGGAAAAGTGACGAAGTAGCTAAAGTTTCTCGTCGCGATATCGGATATTTGCTTGCTACGAAGAAATTAGGGGCTACAACTGTTGCGGCAACGATGATTTGTGCAGACCTTGCTGAGATTCGCATGTTTGTAACCGGTGGAATCGGTGGCGTACACCGCGGTGCTGAAACAACAATGGACATCTCAGCTGACCTCGAAGAACTAGCAAAAACGGACGTTGCCGTAGTTTGTGCTGGAGCTAAATCAATTCTCGATATCGGTCTAACAATGGAGTATTTAGAAACAAAAGGCGTGCCTGTCATTGGATATGAAACAGATGAATTGCCTGCGTTCTATACACGTAAGAGCGGATTCCCTGTGAACTTCCGCGCAGACAATCCAGAAGTTGTTGCTGAAACGCTTGCAGTTAAATGGCACCTAGGACTTGCAGGTGGCGCTGTGATTGCAAACCCGATTCCTGAAGCAGATGAGCTGGATCCTGAAATGATCAATGGGATTATCGACCAGGCGTTAGCGGAAGCGAAAGAAAAAGGCATTAAAGGAAAAGACGTAACACCGTTCATGCTCGGAAAAGTTAAAGAGCTTACTGATGGTAAGAGTCTTGTAGCTAACATTGCTCTTGTTAAACACAACGCTGTCGTCGGAGCTAAGATTGCTGTCGCATTAAGCAATGCCCGATAATCTAACGAACCAAAGAAATCCACAGCGCAATCGCTGTGGATTTCTTTTTTGTTCAATTAAACACGCTCTACTTTGTGACCAATAAGTTTGTAATAGACAAGATACAAAGATGGAATCATCACTAATGTAAACAGACTCGAGAAGGCCAGTCCTGCAATGATGGTAATCGCAAGTGCCTCAAACAATGGATCACCAGACACAGCAACCGGTATCAGTGCGACAATCGACGTGAGTGATGTCAAGATGATTGGTTTAATACGAACATAGCCGGACTCCACAATCGCTTCTATGACGTCCATATCACCTTGTAGACGCCGTGCTTCTACAAAGTCTATTAACACGACTGCGTTCCGCACAACAATTCCGGTCAATGAGACAATCCCCATCACTCCGAGGAAACTGAGTGGGGTCTGCGTGATGAATAATCCAAGAATTGCACCAGAAATACCGAGATACACTGCAAACAACACGAGGAACGGTAAACTGAACGATTTAAATTGGAACGCAATGACTAAGTAAACAAGTAACAATACAACAAGGAATAGAATTCCGATTTCAGCGAAGAATGCCTGCTGGTCTGAATTCTCCCCACCCGTTGAAATTGTATAGCCTTCAGGCAAATCATTCTTTTCAGCCTCAGCAGCATCTAACATGTTTGCTTTGAATTCATCTGCGTCACCATACGCTTTTAACGTAATCGCACGCTCCCCTTTTTCATGCGGAATCTGTGCGAGTAACGATTTTTTTTCTGATGTAAGTAATTCATTTAAAGGAACAAGTTTTGGCGGTCCTTGTATCGATATCGCAGGGACAACTGTCTCTGATAAATCGACTGGCTTGCCTTCCGTTACACCTTGCTGCTTAAGCACGACTTGCGTTGAAATATCGCCTTCATATAATTTAAACAACGGGACTCCTTGAGTTAACAATTGCAACTGATTCGTTACTAGGTTTAAGGAAATCCCATTGTCCTCAAGCGCTTGGCGGTTCGGTGTATACTGAACGGCTGGTACTGGTTCTCCTAGGTTATCCGTTACAATATCCGCACCCTTATCTAACAAACGCATCTTCAAATCATCGCGAATCTCTGCGAGCTGTTGAATATCCTCACCTTTAATCGTAACGGTGACCGGCGCTCCGACAGGAGGTCCTTGGACGATAGTATCCAAGAATATTTCCGCATCACTGTAGCGTTTGCGTAATTCCGGTTCCCATTTGTCGATGAATTCGGAAGCGCTCGTATTGTCGTTGTTCACACGGAATACAGCCTGACCGGTATTCTCGCCTGTATTACTCATCGAAGACGCAAACAAATTCGGTAATCCGCTTCCTGTGAAAATAGCTGTTTCTTTTACGTTTTTATCCTCTTCAGCAACCTCATCAATTATCTGCTGAATCTCGTTATTTGTTTCGTCGATTGTTGTCCCTGCTGCAAGTCTGACATTCATCGTCACTTCTTCTTTGTCAGCAGCTGGGAAGAATTCAAACGGCGTCAAGAGTGCCAGGAATAGAAGTCCGGTTGCAATGACGAGCCCTCCGATTCCGACGAGTAACGGACGTTTCAATACAGTACGCAACACTTTTTCAGAGTAGAATACTGCGATCTTTTCTAACGGTTTCCCTAGGAATCCCGGAGTATTCGATATTTGTTTATTGCGACGCTTCGTTTTGATGAATTGAAGCATTGGAACGAGTGTTACGGATAATATCGTTGAAGCAATAATCGTTGTGATTAAGATACTCGGGAGTGCTTTGATGAATGCACCATTTCCACCTGATAACAGGAGCAATGGGGAAAACGTCACAACAATCGCTAAACTGGAAGAGATGATTGACGTATACACTTCTTTCACACCATTCACAGCGCCATCTAAGGGGGAATCTCCGAGTTTGTAGCGTCGCTGAATGTTATCATTTACAACTATGCTGTCATCGACAAGAATCCCGATTGCGATAATGAGACCGATGACCGAAATCTGATTCAAATCCACACCCATAAATGGAATCGGAATGAGTCCGACGAGTACAGATGCTAATACGGTCAATGCCACTACAAACGAACCGAAAAGTGTCAGTCCGGCAGTAGTTACAACCAACACCGCGATGACTGCAATTAGTAGCGAAATGTATAGATTGTTGAAGATTGAATTGACATTGTCCGCTTGCGACTCGTAGGTGTGAGCCGTGACTTCTTTTGGAAGGTCTTCGATATACTGATCCATCTTCTTTGAAATGGTTTTGTCCATTGATGGGATATCTTTTCCTGGTTGAAGGAAAACAGTATAAGAAATTGCGGATTGACCATCAAACGTAACAATGTCTTTTGCGTCTTTCATCTGTTCGCCAATATCAGCTACTTCCGATAAAGGCACAGCAGCATTTCCAATTTGAAGTTGCTTCAGTTTCTCGATGCCTTCGTCTTGTTTTACTGTCAAGACGATACGTTCTTTGCCGTCATCGTGTGTTCCTAATGATAGGGGCTGATTCGCTTGTTGCAATACACTGAGCACATCAAACGGCTGCAACTGTTTTTCCGCTAACTTTTTAGGATCCAACGTGATCATGATCTGTTTTTCAGCAAATCCTTTAACAGTAGTTCCAGCAACTCCTTCTATTGACTGGATGTCGTCGGATAGTGTTGCAAATGAGTTCTCAAGCTCTGCGAGTTCTTTCGCATCACCCGTAAACATGTAAGAAACGAGTGGGAATGCCAAATCGAGTTTCTTCACTTCAGGCGTCTGCGCATTTTCAGGCAGTTCCCTAGCAGATCGTTGCACTTCTTGCTGCAACTTATTAATGGTCTGTTCAGAGTCGATTCCGTCTTTCAACGAAATTGTAATAATGGATGCGGAATTAGCAGACACAGAGTCCAACGTGTCGATACCGTCCACTTTTTTAACTGCCCGCTCCAGTGGATTGGTTACAGCTCGTTCCACTTCTTCAGGTTCTGCCCCTGGAAGAATAGAAGAAACCATCACAAGATTGACGGGAGTTTCAGGGATTTCACGCTTTGGCAACGTGAGGAACGTGTACACCCCACCTAGCATGAGAATGAAAATAAGGAAAATGAATAGTTTACTCCGTTTCAATAAATAGGCCATGGATGTCATCCTTTCTCTGATGGCTAGCGCTTTCAACACTATGCCACTTCTTTCATTTATCATGCCATAGCAATCTACCAATCACAATTGTGAAAACTCACGAAAAACAGTAGAAATATGTTTGACAATGACTATAGAATCTTGTACATTACATAAGGACGAACAATTATAGCTCGTACCAAACAAATTATTCGCTTTTAGGAGTGTTCAATAATGGATGTAGTATTCGATTATGAAGATATTCAACTAATTCCCGCAAAATGTATCGTCGACAGCCGTTCTGAATGTGATACATCTGTCAAACTAGGAAAGCATACGTTCCGCTTACCTGTTGTTCCTGCAAACATGCAAACAATCATTGATGAAAAGATTGCCATTCAACTCGCTGAAGGCGGTTACTTTTATATTATGCACCGTTTTGACCCTGCTTCGCGTCCGACATTCATCCGTGACATGCATAGCCGTGGACTGATTGCTTCAATTAGCGTAGGCGTTAAAGAAGACGAATATGGATTCGTTGAACAGCTCGCTCAAGATTCATTGATTCCTGATTACATTACAATCGACATTGCACACGGCCATTCAAATGCCGTGATTCGCATGATTCAACATATCAAAAAGCATTTACCTGAGAGTTTTGTTATCGCAGGTAACGTTGGTACACCAGAAGCTGTTCGTGAACTGGAAAACGCTGGCGCTGACGCAACTAAAGTTGGAATCGGGCCAGGTAAAGTATGTATCACGAAAATCAAGACCGGTTTCGGTACAGGTGGCTGGCAGCTCGCAGCACTTCGTTGGTGTGCTAAGGCTGCATCTAAACCGATTATCGCAGATGGTGGAATCCGTACACATGGCGACATCGCGAAGTCTGTCCGTTTCGGTGCTAGCATGGTCATGATTGGCTCTCTATTTGCAGGACACGAAGAATCCCCTGGTCAAACCGTTGAGCGTGACGGTGAACAGTTCAAAGAATACTTCGGCTCAGCTTCAGAGTTCCAAAAGGGCGAGAAGAAAAACGTTGAAGGCAAGAAGATGTACGTTGAGTACAAAGGTCCGCTTCAAGATACATTGACAGAAATGGAACAAGATTTACAGTCATCCATTTCATATTCAGGCGGTAAGAAGTTAGATGCAATCCGTAACGTAGACTACGCAATTGTGAAGAACTCTATCTTTAATGGTGATAAAGTTTATTAATTCATAGTTAGTGTGTTACTCGAAGGTGTATCTACTGGAGTAATTAACAAAACCGGAATCCCATCATAGGGACTCCGGTTTTGTTAGTTATAAGGAAAAGATCGAGATGAACATGATTCCGATAATTAATGAAAATACGATAGCCACGATTAAACCTATGACAATCACAACTAGCAGTACACCAAATCCCCGCCATGCTGAAAATCCATGAACTAAGCCGATTCCTTTGCACGAGATGACTGTACTGTAGATTCCGATTAAAGATGTCAGGAACATAGTTAGGATATATACGCCCATTGGTAGATTTGTAATGGCAAAGCTCTCTGCTGAAGGCGCTTCAAACGCTAACTTCCCGTATGACAAGATGACTAAGTAGTTGATTGGCGCAAGCCAAATCGATGGGATTGTTGCTCCTGGTACTACACGAAGCATTTCAGAAAACGTTCCAGTCCCGCCGAATAACCCTTTTCCGATCCATTGGTAAAGTGCAGCGCTGATCACCCAAGTAAGTAATGTGCCTACGAATGTGATTGCAATGAATAGCAATACAATTATAGGTAATGGGAGTTCAGTAAAAAGTCCTGCACTGCCTGCTTGATACCCACCTGAAGCAAGTGCAGCTATTGCGAACAACAGAATCGCATAGCCCGTTGTCGTTTCATCCTTCAAATATTTCAATGTTGCAGTTGGCTTGCTCCATATCGTGAGCAAAGGTTTTAAATTCATCAATAGTCCTCCTTAGAACTTGTCGCTCCCCTTTACTAGAAAAGATGGTACACTAATTTTTAGGGGGTGGAATTTTTTGAAAAGAAAAATAGCAATTGCACTCAGTACACTCGTTGTCGTTCTACTTGTTGCGCTCGTTTTTGCTGGAAACTACTTTTATGACCAAGGCATTAAGCGTGGTACTGAAGTTCAGCTTCATAGTGAATTAGAAGCAGTCAATGACGCGGCTAGTGATGCCGATCAAGAGCTCTTGAAAGAAGCGAAGATTTGGTATGCTGAGCAGTCCAAAAATACAATAACCATGCAATCTTATGATAACTTAAAACTTAAAGCTCAGTTCATCAAAAACAGTACTTCGGTTGCGCACAAAGCCGTCATCCTAGCTCATGGCTTCCGCAATACGGGCGAAGACATGGGGAAATACGCAAAGTTTTACTATGACCAAGGCTTTGATGTCCTACTTCCAGATGCTCGCGGTCACGGAGACAGTGAAGGCGATTATATCGGCTATGGTTGGCACGAACGTCTCGATTACAAAGATTGGATTAAATACCTCATTCAACAGCATGACGTTGAACAAATCATTTTGCAAGGGAATTCGATGGGTGCCGCAACTGTCTTAATGACAAGTGGTGAAAAGCTACCGAAGCAAGTGAAAGGTATTATTGCAGACAGTTCTTATAGTACCGTAAAAAAAGAGCTGGCACATCAGCTGAAGTCGATTTACGGGTTACCTGCATTCCCTTTGCTTGATGTTACCAGTGTCATTGCAAAGGTACGTGCAGGATACACGCTACAAGAAGCATCTGTAGTAAATCAGGTTCAGAAGAACAAAGTACCTTTACTTCTCATCCATGGGGATGCTGATGACCTGGTTCCTACTGAAATGGCAACGGAATTGTACGAAGCTGCTAGTGGTGACAATGAGTTATGGATTGTTCCTGATGCAGGTCATACGAAAGCATTTGATAATGTGACGGGCGAGTACGAAGAAAAACTGACGAAGTTTCTTAAGAAAGTGCTCGATTGAACCAAAGACGCCTCTTCTAATCTGAAGAGCGTTTTTTGTTTCCTTACATCTCTCCTATACATACGCTTGGCGCAACCAAAGGTTTCGTTGCATCCTGCACGCGGTTTCTATTCTTACATTGAAGGGTACGCTATATCTAATAAATAAATTACATTGTCCATGAAAAAGTGGAAGGGACGGATTCATGTGAAAGTGATTATCACGGGCGATACACATATCCCGGGCAGGGGCCATAGCTTACCAAAGCGTTTACTGGATGAATGTCGACATGCGGATCTCATCATCCATATAGGAGATTGGTGGGGACCTGAAGTGCATGAAACACTCTCTACTTTCGCAGAAGTGATTGGCGTATACGGTAATGTGGACGGCGCGGACATCCGCAAGATCCTACCTGCCCGCCAGATAGTTGAACTCGTAGGACTCCGGATTGGGTTAGTGCACGGTCATGGCGAGAAAAAGACGACAGAACAACGGGCAGTTGAAGAGTTTGAGGAGGAACAGCTTGATGCCATCATTTTTGGGCACTCCCACATCCCCGTCATTAAATATTTTAAAGGGAAACTCCTGATGAATCCAGGTTCACCTACAGACAAACGGAAGATGCCGTTCTATTCGTTCATCGTACTGGAGATTGGCGAAGAGATTCGTCCCGAACTTATCCTTTTCAAAGACACACTTTAATATTATTTTCTGCATGATTCACACCTCTATACATATACTACTGTCGAATTGAACAGGAGGTCTTTTGAATCATGGAAGATTATGCAGCAGATGGTGTGTTGAGCTCGTATAAAGAAGGTATGGGACAGTTCACCGAAAAGTTGCCGGACATTGCTAGTGGATTTCATGCCTTTACGGAAAGTTGCTTTGCCGATGGAGCCCTTGATGGAAAACAAAAGCAACTAATCGCACTGGCTCTTAGTGTTTATGCGGACGATAAAACCTGCATGGCCTTCCACGTAAAAGGTTGTTACGAAGCAGGTTGCACGGAACAAGAAATGCTGGAAGCTTGTAGCGTAGCAGCCGCATTAGGAAGTGGCGCTGTGATGAGTCAAACAGTTACTTGCTTGAGTGGCATGTTGCAACAGTTTAAGGAGTGACAGGTGAATCTACCGGGGCGTAGCCAATTACATTGGTGGCTCGGTAGTTTTTTTGTTCTTCCAGGGAGAGTTATGAGCACTTCGCTAGGATTCGCAGTTGTGCTCCTGTCCCTTGTCTTTCAAAGTATCAGGATTTATCCTCTATAAAAACGATTGACACTTCATTGATCAGCAATCAATCTGACTCGATTTTCAACAATTGCATCCTATCCGTAAACAAACTTCGATAAGATAAGAGGCCGAGGAGCACACTCGTCATCGCTGCAGTCGCAAGCAACAAGAATACAACAAGTAACTGAAATTGAACCGCCTTTATAGGGTCTGCTCCTGCGATGATTTGTCCACTCATCATTCCTGGGAGCTGAACGAGACCTATCGTCTTCTGACTTTCAATCGTTGGAATCATACTCGCCTGGATGGCTTTTAACAACTGACGATTGATGGACTGTTTCGGAGTTCCACCGAGTGATAGAATCAGTTCACTTTCATCCCGATGCGCTTCCACTTCTGCGGTGAATCGATTTAAAAATAAAATCGCAAGAACCATTGAATTTCCGATAACCATCCCACTCAGCGAAATAATGTATTGAGCAGTCGCGGGAACAATATGTAATCCAAGCAACACAGCTTGTGTCAATACTTCAATTGAAATGAACGTGACAAACAACTTCCACGTAATTCCTTTAATCGCTTTTCCTTTATGGCGAGCATTTTGTACTGCGGCAACAATCATCAACAGAACCATTAGCACGATGAAAATAGGGTGTTCGGAATCGAATACAAACTTTAAGGCATACCCTACTGCAATCAGCTGCACGGTGGAACGCAACGTCGCAACAATCGTATCGCGCTCTAATCCTAGATTGAGCGTTTTAGATAATAGCAATGGGATGAATACAAAGATCAGCGTTAAACTCAACGTCATCCAACTCATGACAACACCCCTTTTACAAACCGCTTCACATCTTCATCTTCTGATGCATTCACGTCTTCTTTTTCTCCTGCTACACGAAGTTCTCCATCCACCATCACCCAGAAATAGTCCCCAATCCGGTTGGCTTGGATCAAGTTATGAGTAATCCAGACAATTGTAATCCCCTCTGTTTTGTTTAATTTGACGAGTACGGCTTCAATCTCCTGTAACGATTCTGGATCGAGGGAAGCTGTGATTTCATCTAACAATAAAACATCCGATTTGTTAAGTAACGTACGTGCAATGGAGACTTTTTGTTTTTGGCCACCGGACAGTTCCCTGGCATCTCGCGTTAAGAGCGACGAAGCCAACCCGACTCGTTCCATCGTGGCAACTGCCTGTTCGTCAGATAAAGGTTGACCCGCCAATTGTAAAGGTAAGGCTAGATTGTCTCGCACCGTACCCGAGATCATGGGAGAACTTTGAAGCACAATTCCTACCTTACGTCTAACTGATAGTGGAGAGATTTCCTCAATCCTTTTGTTCTCTATATATATTTCACCTTCAGTTGGACTTACGAGGCCATTACACAATTTCAACAATGTCGTCTTACCGGCTCCCGAAGGTCCAATCAGTGCAGTGATTTTACCAGTTGGAAATTGTCCGCTCACCTCTTTGATTATTTCAATTTGGTCCACACCATAGCTTACCCGTTTAAATTCAATGGAGGGTGATGGCAATGACAGATCCTGTTCTTCTTGATTCATATTCTATAAACTCCTATCGAATTGAACATATTCGTTTGTCTTGTTTTATATTTCTGATCTATTCTATCCATTGGCCTATTGTAATTTCACCATTTCGATCAATAATCAAACAATACCACATCTCAATTACCGAGGAGAACTTACTATGCGAATACCTTTCATTCAAAAGAAAAGACGGGTTACCCCACCGGTTCTTATCGCTAGCAGTTTTTTAGTCACTATTCTCGTCGGTACCTTATTGCTTAAATTACCGTTCGCAACGACTACGCCTATCACTTGGATAGACGCACTTTTTACCGCAACCTCAGCAACAACCGTTACCGGGCTAAGTGTATTCGATATCGCATCTACACTGACACTCTTTGGCGAAATCGTGCTATTAGTCCTCATCCAAATCGGGGGCGTCGGGCTGATGGCTTTCGCTGTTGCGCTGTTACTTATCCTCGGACGTAAAGTCGGGATGAAGAATCGCATATTCCTACAAGAATCGTTCAGTCAACACGCAATAGGTGGAACTGTTAAGTTTTTGAGAAGTATTTTGACGTTCGTATTCCTGACAGAGGGCATTGCATTCATCTTATTATCATGTTTTTGGGTGCCGGAATTCGGTTGGAAACACGGTCTCTATTACAGTGTATTCCATGTTGTTTCTGCCTTTAATAACGCTGGATTTTCTCTATTCGCTGATAACCTAATTGGTTTTGCTGGCAATCTACCCGTAACACTCATTTTATCCTCACTCTTTATCATTGGAGGACTTGGTTTTACGGTTGTAATGGATATCGTGACAAAACGATCTACTAAGCAGTGGTCGCTCCATACAAAAATGATGATTGCCGGTACTTTGACCATTAACCTTCTTGCGACCTTCCTATTGTTTGTTTTGGAGTATCACAATATGAAAACGATCGGTACTATGTCTCTCGGGGACAAAGCGCTGACCTCTTATTTTCAAGCGGTGACACCAAGAACAGCCGGTTTCAACATGGTCGCCATCGGTGATATGGAGGACAGCTCGCTATTACTAACACTATTGCTCATGTTCATCGGAGGAGGGAGTGCTTCCACTGCTTCAGGAATAAAGCTAACGACATTCATCGTCATTGTTGTTGCAACCCTTGCATACTTCAGAGGCATGACAGAACCTCACCTTTTCAAACGAACCATTAAGACCGAAATCATCTTCAGGTCTCTAGCGATTGCGGTAGTTAGCTCTATGCTTGTCTTCACAGCATTCTTCTTATTGACAGTGACAGAGCAGATTCCTTTCCTTCCCTTATTGATAGAGACGGTTTCAGCGTTCGGAACAGTCGGCTTGTCCGTTGGGATCACTGGCGATTTAAGCCCTGCTGGGGAATGGATTCTATGTATCGTGATGTTTTTAGGAAGAATCGGCCCACTCACATTATTTTTCATGTTAATACGACCTAAGAAAGAGTCCTTTAAGTATTCTTATGATAGAGTGCATACAGGATGACAAAGAAAATGCCTCCACCCGCCTGCCGATGCAGATGTGTGGAGGTATTTACGCTATTAAGGATATGATCTGCAAAGGTAACTGCTGGGGAGGATGGATGTCTCCATTTTGAACTTATGAGTAATTTTTGTGTATATGAGGAGATTTTTAGCTTCATGAGCGCTTTCCTGTGTTTATGAGCATCTTCCCAAGTCGATGCTAACTCCTCATCTAATACAGAAGCACGCCCCTACAAATCAGTCAATCTTCAACAAGTCATAAGGCGTGATAATCCCGATCAACTTTTCGTTATGATCTGCATCCTCCGTAATGAGCAACGCTTCTAGACGCGTTCCCTTTGAAATGGCACGTTTGAAAAAGTCCTCTGCTTCGTACACAGATAGATCTCTTCTGACAAATACAAACGATTCTTTACGCTTTTCATAGTTATAGACGTCAGACAATGTCGGTATTTCCCGGGAAATAGAATCTTCTGTCGATTGCCCTGCGAGCCAGTGTGTAATTCCGGCTGCCGTGATGAGGCCTTTAAATCTCCCACTCTCATAGATAGGCAACTGACCATACTTATTCTCCTGCATTAATTGAAGAGCTGCTGTTAAGGGATCTGTGGCTTTTAGTGTGTGCACCTTACAACCAAACAAAGCACCTACATTCATAGGATTACTCACTTTCCGTTCAATCAATTCAATGCGCTCCACTATATCATCGTGTGGTTCAGCTATGACATAGTCGACACCAGTTCTGTGATGGACAATCGCATTTCGCAAATCGCCAAACTCACGTAGGTCGTCTTCGTGATTGCGGACTACGGAGTTCTTGATTTTTGCTTTTTCAATCAGTCGATAAAATGGTAAAAATCCACTCTCTTCCACTTTTTTAGAGAGTGCTTTTTCAATACGATTATACGCGATGATAAATCGATCCGAATTTTTTGCGGACATGTCCCCATCAACTCCTTAGAATAAGTATACCCATTAAATACAATTGAATCGCACAAAAAAACCGTCTCCTTTTCGGGAGACGGTTTCGGTTTGGTTACTTACTCACTTACGCCCATGTCGTATAGACGCAAGTCAGAACCTGGATCCATTGAGTAGTTAACTACACGGTTGTTAGCAGCTGTAAGTGCGTAACGGTAAACAGTTGGTGCAACTGGAACGTCTTCAAACATAAGTTCCTGCCACTGGTTGTAGATATCTTTACGGTATTCTGTATCGAATGCCTTTTCAGATGTACCAGCTTTCAACAACTCGTCGTTCTTTTCGCTTGTGTAGCGAGTATAGTTGAATGATGCTGTACGACCATAAAGTCCAGATGGATCTGGGTCAGATCCAGTTCCCCAAGCACCTTGGTAGATATCGATCTTAGGATCATCATTTTCAACCATGTCGTAGAATGCGTTAAAGTCGTGTAGACGACCGTCAACTAGTTCTACTTTCAAGCCAATGTCAGCCCAGTTTTGCATGTAAGACTTTGCAATTGGCTCAGCTGTTTCTCCACCTGACATTGAAGCGAAGTTAATTACTAACTTCTCGCCATTTTGGTCTTCACGGAATCCATCTCCATCTGTATCTTTGAATCCTGCTTCTTCAAGAAGTTCTTTTGCTTTTTCTGGATCATACGGACGTCCTTCAACGCTCGTATCGTGGAAGCTTTCGAATACTGGAATGATCAATGATGTTGCTGGGAAACGCAGACCGTGGTAAAGTTTTTCACCAATTGTCTTGTTATCCATTGCATACCACATTGCTTGGCGAAGCTCTTTGCTAGCCATTTTGGCTTTTGGATCTGTTACGTTTTCTTTCTTAGTTGCATCCCACTTACCTTGTTTGAAACCGATGTACGTGTATGCATAGTCAACGTCTGCAAGAAGTTCCATACCTTCTACGCCTTTAACTGTTTCGTATTGATCAGCAGGAATACTCGCTAGATCGACATCGCCTTTTTTCATTGATTCTACGATTGTTGCAGTACTAACAACTTTTTGAACGATTGATTTAAGAGCAGGCTTGCCTCTGTAGTAGTCATCATTACGTGCGTAAAGAACTGACTCACCTGGTACGATCTTTTCAATCTTATATGGTCCGAATCCGATTGGGTTAACGCGGATTTTGTCTGAAGACTCAAGGTCTTTGATTGTAACTTCACCAGTCATAAGATCTCCAACATGGTGACGTGGTGTTGCATATGACCAGAATCCAGAAAGGATTGATGGTGTTGCTTCAGTAAATGTGAATTTCATCTCTTGGTCGTTAACGATTTCAATACCAGAGATTTCTTTTGTTTTACCTTCGTGATATTCAGGCATACCTACCACGTTTTCAATCATGAAGTCATAACGGTTACCCGCATAATCCGGGTGTCCAAGAATTTCATAAGAGTAAAGTAGGTCGCTTGTCTTAACTGGCTCACCATCATGCCATTTTACACCATCTTTGATTTTCAAAGTTAGTGTTTTGTTGTCATCAGATAACTCGTATTCTGCAGCACCGTTGTTAGTGATCAAGTAGTCACCATCAGTGTCAAGAAGTGCTTCATCGAAGTATCCAAGGATTTCAGCATCATACGTACCTGAGTAGAAGTTACGGTTCAATGTTCCTTCGAATGGCTCATCAGCAACCATTGCAATTGTCATTTCACCGTCTTCCATTGCTTCTTTATCATTCGATGTTTCTAGTGGGAAATCAAGATCTGCTTTAGCATCTTCTCCACCTTCTTCAGTACCGTTATCTTTTCCATTATCTTTGCCTTTGCCCTTGTCTTTGTTGCCATCTGCACTATCGCCGCCATTACAAGCAGCAAGGAATACACTTAGTACGAGCATTAGACTTGCCAGCAACATTAAACTTCTTTTCTTCAATTGTCTTACCTCCCCTTTTTTTTAAGCCAATCTTTGTCTTGCATCCGACGCGCGTTTGATCGCTTGTCCGATGTAATTTATACACAGCATCATTACTAAGATCAGCAATGCTGCAGGTAACCAAACCCACCATTTGTTTTGAACGATATCCGGATTCGTCGCAAAAGAAATTAATGTCCCTAGTGACGGGGTACTTGCCGGAAGTCCAAAACCTAGGAATGTCAAACTGGTCTCAAGACCGATGTTCCCTGCAAGTGTCAATGTCATATTTACAATGACGAGTGAACTCAAATTCGGGAACATTTCAAAGAACATAATTTTCCAACTTGGTGTACCGAGCGTTTTGGATGCATTGATATAATCCAATTCTCGTTCGGCGAGACCTTTGGATCGAATGAGCCTGGCTTTTCCAAACCAGGCGAACGCACTCATCATTAAGACGAACGTGAACACCGAATAGTCCGGGACAATTACGATGAATACGATAATGAACATCGTACTCGGTAATACAAGCAGAAAGTCTATAATTCTCATAATAACGTTATCAACCAAACCACCGAAGAATCCGGCGATCAGACCAATCGTTAGTCCGAACAAGCCGGCAATAACGGTCACGCTAAGCCCAATAGTGAATGAGTTTCTAGTACCAATTAGAAGTTGGCCTAAAACGTCTCGCCCTCCATCATCCGTTCCTAATAGATGAGTTTCAGATGGACGTTCCCAAGTTTCTAAGAAATTCACACGTTGAAGTTGCTCCTGATCGATAAACAACGGTGAAGAGTATGCTGTGATAATGATGCCCAATAGCAACACTAACGAAACCAACGCCATTTTATCGTGTCTGATTTCACGCCATACTGTTTTTGCAAATGACGGGTTATTTGCTTTTTCTTTAGCTATCAATTCTTTTTGGTTAACTGTAACCATCTTCTATTCCCTCCTCATCTGCTTTTCTTATTCAATTCGGATACGCGGATCGATTGCGCTCAATATAATATCAGAGAGCATAGTTCCGACTATAACAGCTGTTCCTGAAATCATGACAATGGCTGTTACGACGGTGAAATCGCGTCCTGTAATCGATTGAATGAAGAGCTGACCGAGGCCTGGATAGCTAAAGATTACTTCCAGGAAAATTGAACCACCAATCAATCCTGTGATTTCATATCCAAGGAATGCTGCAATCGGCAACAATGAGTTACGTAAAATGTGTCTCGTATAGACTTTACCTTCAGGTACCCCTTTCGAACGGGCCGTTTTAACAAAGTCTTTTAATTTTGTATCGATAATATCATTTCGTAGATATTGAATTGTTCCGAAAGTCGCAAGTAGAGCTCCAGACATTCCAGGAAGTACTAAGTGCTCTAGTTTACTCATGTAAAACGCCCATGTTCCAGATTCTATTCGTATATCGACACTGCCTCCTGTAGGGAACCAGCCAAGTATAAAACTGAATAGGAACAACATGAGTAAGGCGAAAACGAATAAAGGCGTTGCGAACGAAAAGTAGTTATAGGTGACAATCAGTTTGTCCGCCCAGGAATCCGTCCACCTGCCCGCGATTATTCCAAGCGGAATCGCAATTGCATACGAAACGATAAGTACGAATAAAGATAACAGCACTGTGTTAGCAACTCGTCCTGCGAGAAGGGACGTAACTGGTTGCTTATGTGTATATGAACTACCCAAGTCTCCATGAACTGCTTTTCCAACCCAAGCTCCATACTGCACATACCAAGGGTCATTAAGACCATATTGTTCACGGATCTTTTCCACTTGCTCAGGTGTTACGTTCGGATTTCCCATGAATGCACCTGTTACTGCATCACCTGGCATTTGTTTCGCTAAGACGAAGATAATTAGACTTAGCAAAAACAGTTGAGGAATCATGACAAGCATACGTCGGATGATAAATTTAACCATTGCTTACAGCACCCCCTGGTTCACAGCTACTGAGTGCGTTGAAGTAAGCGGTTTCAAGTCGAACATCCGACCGTCTTTATCAAAGTAGCTATCATACTCTGTTCGATAAGCGACATTGATTCGTTCACGCAACTCCATCTTCTCGAAACGTTTTGCTGGGTCCATTTCAGGAATCGCGGCAATTAATCGCTTCGTATAGAGATGCTGAGGATTTGTGTATACATCGTTAGCCGTACCTTCTTCTACAAAACGGCCCTTATACATAATCCCGATTCTGTCACAGATATGTTTAATAACTCCAAGATCGTGGGATATGAATAAGTAAGTTAATCCGAAATCTTTTTGAATTTCCTGCATGAAGTTCAACACTTGTGCCTGTACGGAAACATCTAATGCAGATACTGGTTCATCCGCAATAATCAGTTTCGGATTAAGCATAAGAGCTCGAGCAATCCCAATTCTTTGTCTTTGACCACCGGAAAACTGGTGCGGGTACTTGTAAATAGATTCTGGACTTAAGCCAACACGTTCAATCATATTCTGAACGCGTGTTAGTTCTTCCTTAGGAGAGAGCCGCTCAAAATTGCGCAGTGGTTCTGCAATAATATTCAAGACGTTCTTTCTTCCGTTCAAAGAAGAATAAGGATCTTGGAAAATCATTTGGATATCACGGATATGTTTTTTTCGGTCAAATCCACTCATGTTAGCGAGGTTATCTCCATTGAATTGGATTTCTCCTCCAGTTGCTTTGTTGAGTCCGATAATTGCTCGTCCTGTTGTGGTCTTACCACAACCCGATTCACCTACAAGACCGTAAGTCTCACCTGGCTCGAGTTCAAAACTCACTCCATCGACAGCACGTACTTGGTCGACCACTCTACGGAAGAAACCTCCCCGGATTGGAAAGTGAACTTGTAGATCTTTTACATTAAGTAGTGACATAGTTTTTATCCTCCACTCGTTCTTCCGGGAAGTGGAAGTCTTTGTAGCACGTACAGCGTACAAAATGACCAGGATCCACTTCATGTAGCGTTGGATTACTTTCGTGTGCTTCCTCAGAAATCCAAGGAATTCGAGGAGCAAAACGGCATCCTTCCCGATCTAGTTTTTGAATCGACGGTACAATACCTTCAATGACATGTAGTTCTTCTTTATCTGTCATATTGGAAGGGATTGAACTTAATAGCGAGCGTGTGTAGGGATGTAATGGATTCGCAAATAATGTATTGACGTCTGCGATCTCTACGAATTCTCCCGCGTACATAACCGCCACTCGGTCCGCCATCTCTGCAACTACACCTAAATCATGAGTGATGAGAATGATGCCCGAATCCGTGATTCGCTGTAGGTCTTTCATCAAGTCCATGATTTGGGCTTGAATCGTTACGTCCAGTGCAGTTGTTGGTTCATCTGCAATCAACATGACGGGGTTACACGCAAGTGCGATTGCAATGACCACACGTTGCCTCATACCACCAGAGAGTTCGTGAGGGTATTGCTTATAGATGCGGTTCACATCTTTAATGCCGACTTGTTCAAGCAACTCTAAGACCCGCTTCTTTTTTGCCGCTTTAGAGAGTTTCATATGGTAGTCCATCGGTTCTTCGATTTGTCGACCGATTGTAGCAAGTGGGTTCAGAGCTGTCATTGGATCTTGGAAGATCATGCCCAAGTCTTTCCCCCTAATTTTATTCAACTTTTCAACAGGTAAGCTTAATAGATTCTTCCCTTTCAAATTCACTTGACCTTCCAGTTTTGTCGTCTTCGCATTATGAAGACCTATAATGGATAGTGCGAGTGCACTTTTTCCACATCCAGATTCACCGACAATCGCCACGACTTCATTTTTATGAACAGTTAATGACACACCGTCCACAGCTGCGTAATAATTCCCCTTAATGTTGAATGACGTTCGTAGATTCTCAATTTCCAAAACTGTCTCAGCCAACGTAGTTCCTCCTTGCCTTTGGTTATATGTACAAAAAAAGGTTGATGTAATTTTCAGACTTTATAATCTTTTTTCAACTATACTACACAATTTTTATGTTGGCAATACTATTTTTCCAGAATACCAAATACATAGATTATTTCAATCATGACAAAACGATGACAAACTCTGTAACAAAGGGAGATTAAAGCCACTTTCTTCATTTCATATTTTACGTATGTTTTTTTGAGTAAGCGGCAATCCGCTTGTATCGCTATTTCGTTTACTGCATTCCCATTCAACAGCTCTAGCGTTAATTAGGAAGTAGTCTCATTACTTTAGAATCATTTCCCTTATAAACCTTTGCATAACAAATTTTTAGTAGCTTATTATGCGACATTTCGCGACACGAAAATACACTTCACTATAATAACTTGCTACGTTTTTAGTCAGATAGCGTCTCAATACAAATCTTAACGCCCTTTACTAAATCATCTAGTGCCCACCCTGGAATTTTGCCATGCTGAATCGCTAACTCGTACGACGCCGGAATATGCAAAAATCCTGATGGCATTTCCGATTTGTGTTGAGCCGCCCAATGAAGTCCTGCATACATCACGTTATTACACAAATACGTTCCGGCAGAGTTTGAAATGTCTGCTGGCAAGCCTGCATCAGACAAACGGTTTACCATCTCACGTATGGGTAGACTTGAAAAGTAGGCGGGCGGTCCTTCTAATTCAATGATTTCATCTATAGGCCGATGACCTTCATTATCAGGTTCTCCATCTTTCACATTTAGCGCAACCCGTTCAGGCGTCATTTTATAACGTCCTCCAGCAAGTCCTAATGATAGGACGGCATCCGGCTTTTCCTCATGTATGTGATCGAGCAACTCATCCCCCGATGCATTGAAATTCACGGATAGGATCTTTCCGTAGATTACATAATCACCGATGGTCTTCCCATCTAGTTGTTCAACAACTTGCATCGTTGGATTTACTGGAAACGAAAGAAAAGGTTCAAACCCTGTTAGCAGTAATTTCTTCATGATAAAACACTCCTTTATACATGGATCTGCATCTTAGCTCCATTAACTTCTTCCATTATTACTTCATCATGCAAGTGACATGCTACAAAGTGACCTTCGTCTTTTTCAAGCCACCTAGGTTTCTGTGTCGCACATACATCCATTGCAACTGGGCATCTTGTTCGGAATACACAACCTGAAGGCGGGTCAATCGGACTTGGCAACTCCCCCTCCAAAAGAATCCGTTCTCTAGATTCTTCAATATCAGGATCAGGAATCGGAATTGCCGAGAGCAACGCTTCTGTATAAGGATGTAGGGGCTTGCTATAAAGCTGATCACTCGTTGTCAGCTCTACTAAATGTCCTAAGTACATAACGCCTATTCGATCTGAGAGATATTTCACCATGGATAGGTCATGTGCGATGAAGAGATACGTCAACCCTTTTTCCCGTTGCAATCGCTGAAACAACATGACCACTTGCGCTTGGACTGATACGTCCAATGCACTAATCGGTTCATCTGCAATAATGAACTCGGGGTCTAGCGCTAGCGCACGTGCAATGCCAATACGCTGTCGCTGTCCACCTGAAAACTCGTGAGGATAACGATTCGCATGGTCTCGATTTAATCCGACATCCTCTAGAAGTTCGTTCACTCGTGCCCGCAATTCCTTTTTAGATCTGTACATTTTATGGATTTGCATTGGTTCTGCAATGATTTCATATACTGTAGAGCGCGGATTCAGAGATGCATAAGGGTCTTGGAAAACCATTTGCATCTTTTTCAAAAATTGTTGGCGCTCTTTATCGTTCATCTCATGAACATTTTGTCCTTCAAATACAACTTCACCGTCCGTCTTATTGTAAAGTCCTAAGATGGTTCGCCCAGCTGTAGACTTCCCACAACCTGACTCGCCTACGAGACCGAATGTCTCTCCTTTATAAATATCAAAACTTAGGCCATCTACTGCCTTTAACGTCTTTCCTTTACCTACATCAAAATGTCTTTTCAGATTCTTCACAGATAATAATATGGATTGGGAATCGGTCATCACTGTTTCTCCTCGCTTCCAGATGTTCTATGTTGAGTGAGCCATGAGTTGTCAATCTGTACACCGAGCCCTGCTTCATCAGGTAGCTCAATGGTTTGTTGGAAATAGGTAACGCCTCCAAGTACAGGGTCGCCAGTCAGCATTAGGGGGGCATCAAAATCGCACCGTGTAATGTTCGGTTGACTTGCAGCAAAATGCGCCGCTGCCGTTATTCCAAGCTTTGTTTCAATCATACTGCCCGTCATACATTGAACTCCGTAACTTTCAGCGAGTGCGTTAATTTTCAATGCTTCATGGATACCACCTGACTTCATCAGCTTAATATTGATCAAGTCTGCAGCTCCACACTGCAAGACACGCAATGCATCTCTCGGTGAGAACACACTTTCGTCCGCCATGATTGGCGTCAATGTATTTTGGGTAACAAACAACAATCCATCTATATCTTCCGCATGGACGGGCTGTTCAACGAGTTCAATCGCAAGCCCTGCATCTTCCATTGCAGCAATTGTTCGTATCGCCTCTTTAGGCTGCCAACCTTGGTTCGCATCCAGTCGAATCTTTACGGTGGTTCCGACCTTTTTCCGTATCGCTCTGACACGTTCAATATCGAGCCCGGCAGATCCGGTCCCCACTTTCACTTTCAACGTAGTGAATCCATCTTCTACATACCTACGCGCATCCTCTGCCATTTCTGTTGGATCATTGACACTCACTGTAAAGTTCGAATCGAGCTTACTCTTATGTCCTCCAAGAAGTTGATAAAGAGGAAGTCCTGCAAGTTGTCCAAGCAAGTCGTGAATCGCCATATCGACGGCTGCTTTAGCACTGCTATTCCGTATAATCGTGTTTTGTAAAACCTTGAACAATTCCGTCCGGTTCCGTATATCCATTCCGACTAACTTGGGAGCTAGTACCTCTTCGATTGCATATGCAATACTCGCCATGGAGTCGCCCGTAATTACATGAGTCGGTGGAGCTTCTCCCCAGCCCGATTTCCCATTATCTGTTGTGACTTTCACATACGTCGAGTATGCGGTATGAACAGTACGCAATGCTGTCTTGAATGGTTTTCGTAACGGAACAGCAACTGTATATAGTTGAATGGATTGAATCTTCATGTCACCACTCTCCTTTCTCCCTTTAAAACGATAAAAACTGTGTGCGTCGAACATTCGGCGCACACAGTCCTCCTATTTATTCTTTGTCAGCATACTTCAGATCGAGATAGCCGACTGGGTGACGGAGAATCCCTGTTACGCCAGGTTTTTCTAATGTTGACTGGTTGTAATAGTAAAGTGGAATTACAGGCATTTCGTCCATGAGCATCATGTCTGCCTGTTGCAACAATGTCCAACGAGTATTCTCGTCTGTTTCGTTCTTGATTGCTTCGATTAGCTTATCGTAATCCGGATTTGACCATGTTGTACGGTTCATGGACGAATCAGAAATGAAACTTTCGAGCGCATTAACAGGGTCTGCATAATCATGTAGGAACGACGAGCGAGAGAACTGGTACTTGAATTCTTTCTGATCTGCGAGGAATACTCCTGCTTCTACGTTCTGCAATTCGATATCTACGCCTAGGTTCTCTTTAAACATTGATTGCAATGCAACTGCGATTTTTTGGTGTGAATCGCTTGTTGAATACGTCAATGTCACTTTCGGAAGTTCTGTATAACCTTCTTCCTTCATTCCTTCTTCGAGTAACTTTTTCGCTTCTTCAGGATTAAATGTAACTAGATCTCCTGCAGACTCACGGAACTCTTTTCCATCCGGTCCAATGAATCCGTAAGAAACGAATCCATGTGCAGGCTTTTCACCGTTTTTCGTTACAAATTCTACAATGTCTTCCTGATTGATGGCTTCACCGAACGCTCTACGAATTTTAGTGTTTGTGAATGGCTCCATAGATGTGTTGAAACGGAAGAAATAAAGTCCTGCTTGGTCTTCTAATTTAACTTCCGGATTGTCTTTCAAGTCTTCTGCAATTTCAGATGGTACATCCGTGCTATCCAACTCATCAGACTGGTACATTTGGTAAGCTGTTGTAGACTCACTTACCATTTCCCAATTAACTTTATCGAGCTTAACTTTGTCTGCATCCCAATAATTTTCATTCTTTTCAAAGACAAACTTTACATCGTGATCCCAAGAAGCTAACTTAAATGGACCGTTGGAAACAAATGAATCTGCTTCTGTGAACCACTTTGGATTATCTGTAGCTACTTTTTCATTAATAGGGAAAAAGCTAGGGTTTGTAATGATATTCAAGAATGCTTCGTTTGGAGCAGTTAGTTTCACGACGAATGTTTTTTCGTCTTTCGCTTCCATTCCAATGTCTACAACAGTACCTTCGCCATTGTTGTAGTCTTCTGCACCTTCAATGAAGTAGGCTAGGAATGCTGCAGGAGATGCTGTTTCAGGATCTAGCATGTGCTGCCAAGCGAACAGGAAGTCGTTTGCTGTAAGTGGATCTCCGTTCGACCATTTTGCCCCGTCGCGGATTGTGAATGTATACGTAAGTCCATCTTCCGATACATCAATCTTTTCTGCAGAAGCTTCTTCTGCTAAGTGATCCTCGGACAAACGCGTAAGCCCTTCCATCAAGTTATTAAGAGCACTCCATGACACTGCGTTAAAACCAACGGATGGGTCAAATGATGTAGGTTCTTCACCATTGTTCAAGTAAAGGACTTTTTCTGCAGCTGGTTTTTTATCGTCCTTGTCTTTTCCTCCAGTTTCGCCATCAGTCTTTTTACCAGCGTCTTCGTTTGCGGTACATGCTGCGAGTACTACGACTAGTGCGGTAAACAATAGAAACTTGATCCACTTTATCAATGTACTTCCCCCTTTTTATGATGAATCGTTTGATGCTTTGTACATAAAGTTAGGTGAACGAAGATGAATTAATCTAGCATCCTCCCAAGAAATTGAGTCTCAAGACAACGTTGCTTGAGCTCTAGAATCTTGAAGCCAGCAGTCCACGGTGTGCTGAGTCGTTAACTCTGTAGTTGCCGGGTAAATACGGTCACACACTTCCATCGCAAAAGGACATCTGGCTGCAAATGGACAACCTTCTGGTGGTGCAAACAAATCTGGAGGTGTTCCTTCGATTGGTTTTAACTCTTCTTCCTGCAAGTCAAGACGAGGAACTGAATTCAGTAGACCTTGCGTATATGGATGTTGCGGATTGTAAAAGATCTCCCGCTTATTCCCGATTTCAATGATTTTCCCTGCATACATGACTGCGATTCTATCTGCAATTTTCGCTACCACTCCAAGGTCATGTGTGATGAGGATGATACCTACTCCGGTTTTCCGCTGGATTTCATCGAACAGTTCCAAGATCTGCGCTTGGATTGTAACATCTAACGCGGTTGTCGGTTCGTCCGCAATAAGCAATTCAGGTTCACATATCAAAGCAATCGCAATGACGATCCGCTGGCGCATTCCCCCTGAGAACTGGTGTGGGTATTGTTTGAGACGCTCTTCAGGATTAGAAATCCCAACAAGATTCAACATCTCAATCGCTTTCTTTTTAGCTTCACTGCGCGTAACTTTGTGATGCGTTCGTAATCCTTCCATTAATTGTTCTCCGATTTTCAATGTCGGATTCAACGCTGTCATGGGGTCTTGAAAAATCATTGAAATGTCTACACCTTGTATACCGCGTAATGCTTTTTTGTTTAGTCTAGTTAAATCTCTATCTTTAAAGAGTACTTCACCGTTACGGATTCTGCCTGGCGGTTGTGGAATGAGCCCCATAATCGTATTCGCCGTTACACTTTTTCCGCAACCTGACTCTCCAACGACTGCAAGTGTCTCTCCCTTGTACAAGTCAAAAGAAACTCCACGGATTGCTTGTACTTCACCGCCAAATGTTTTAAACGACACTTCCAAATTACGAACGGTCAACATTTTTTCTTGTGAAATTACTTTCTGCTGTTTACTTTTTCCGACTGTGGCTATACCTTGAGTAGAGCGAGATCCTCTATTTTCAGAGGTATTTTCCAGCCCGGATGCATCTACCATCTGCTGTCCCCTCACATCCATTACCCCCTCAATTTTGGATCGAGCGCATCCTGCATGCCATCTCCTAGTACGTTAAAAGCAAACATCGTAACGGAGATGAAGAAAGCTGGGAAGAATAAGCGCCACCAGTCACCCGAAAGAATAACTGGAAGTGCGTCATTCGCCATAACTCCCCAACTTGCATACGGCGCTTGAATCCCAAGGCCGAGAAAGCTTAAAAAAGCTTCTGCAAAAATCGCGCTTGGAACAGTAAGAGTCATTTGAACAATAATCGGCCCCATTGTGTTTGGCAGCAGATTTTTACGGATAATACGCGATGTTCCTGCACCAAACGATTTCGAGGCAGTCACAAATTCAAAGTTTTTGATTTGAAGAACTTGCCCTCGGACAATGCGGGCCATACCTACCCACCCAGTTATCGTAAGAGCAACAATAATTGTAGTTAAACTCGGTCCCATTACGACCATTAGCAATATGACAACAAGCAAGTGGGGGAGTCCGTAAAGGATTTCAATGATTCTCATCATGATAGAATCCGTCCGTCCGCCTTTATATCCACTCACGCCTCCATAAATGATTCCTATGAAAAAGTCGATCAGAGCAGCCATGACTCCAACAAATAATGATATTCGTGCTCCATACCAAGTTCTCGTAAAGACATCCCGACCCATTTCGTCAGTCCCGAACCAATGTGTTGCACTGGGCGCCATATTTTGATTTCGTAAATCTGTTGCGGTCACTTCGTATGGAGAAAATACAGGTCCGAATATCGCAAGTAATGTTAGTAGCACTAAGAAGACTAAGCCTCCCATTGCTAGCTTGTTTTTGCGTAATCTCCTCCAAGCATCTTTCCAATAGGAAAGCGAAGGACGGACTACAGCTTCTGCTTTTTCGTGATCTTCTCCCTTTTTCCTGAACCACTCTTCCGGAATTGAGAATTTGGGGTCCTTTGCAACCATTACACTTCACCTTCTTTTTTGTGAAGCTTAATGCGTGGATCCAGGAATCCGTACACGATATCCACCAAAAACAGCATAAATACTAAAAACGCGCTATAAAAAACGGTAGATCCCATGATAACTGGGTAGTCACGGTTGTTAATGCTCTCGACAAAGTACTTCCCCATGCCTGGTATCGCAAAAATTTTCTCGATGACAAACGTTCCTGTCAAAATACCTGCTAACATGGTTCCCATAATTGTAACGACAGGCATAAGGGCATTACGTAACGCATGTCTCGCTACAATACGGAAAGGAGTCAATCCTTTGGCACGCGCCATTTTAATGTAGTCTTGCGTCAAAACCTCCAACATACTTGCGCGAGTCAGCCGTGCAATAATGGCGGTCGGTCCTGTCGCAAGCGCAATAACCGGTAAAATCATATGCTTCGGGCTACTCCAAGTGGCCGGCGGTAGCAGGTGCCAGTTCACCGCAACTTGCTGAATGAGCAATGTTGCCAAAACAAAATTCGGAATTGAAATCCCAACAACGGCAAACGTCATGGCTCCATAGTCGACAATTCCATTATGCCGGAGCGCAGCAAACGTTCCCAAGATGATCCCCGAAATAACTGCCACAAGGATGGTGGCCATTCCTAGCTCAAAGGAAATTGGGAACCCTCGTGCAAGTAACGTATTCACCGATTCGTTAGGCTTTTTAATAGATGGACCATAGTCAAACGTCACGATAGACTTCAAATAATTTAAGTATTGAATCGGCATCGGCTGGTCCAGTTTATAAAACTTTTCCAAGTTCGCTTGGATTGTTGGATTCGAGGTACGCTCTTCATCAAAAGGTGAGCCCGGTATCGCTCGCATCAGTACAAATGTAAGCGTGGCAATTATTAGAATGGTGACAATCATCATGATGAAACGCTTCAATATGTATAGCAGCACTGTGCTTCCTCCTCAACAGAACTTCGTTTGCATCGCGAGCTCCGTCATGACAAGCATCGCCCGGTACGCTTCAATGATGTCTTTTGCTTCATAACGTACAATTGTCGTTCCTTCTTCAATCACACAGCCCGGCATCATTGCAGCCCACTCTGCTTCTCCGTAATTAGTGAATTCGATACGCATGACTGGGTGATCCGGGGCTTTAAGTGGTTTAATCTCACTACGTTTTTCAAGCGCTTCTGCCATTTTCTCTTTCAGCAACGCCTGTGCTTTTTTGGGATGTAACGTCCTTACAGATGAACGGGAAATGGACTGTTTTACTGCAGCTGTTACGACACCTGGAATGAGTGCCTCTGCTTCCTTGCATGCCCCATCATCACCTGCTACCAATAAGACCGGAACGTCGAAATGACCTGCAACATAAGCATTAAAACCGAGTTCTCCAACTACAACGTCATTGATAAAAATATTACGAACGCCAAAAATCATCGTATGGCTCATGACTCCAGGTTGTCCTGCTCGGGCGTGATAACCCGCGAACACAGCGCCTGTATAAGTGTCATCCAACGACTGAACCATTGAAAGCGGTTTCACTTCACCAGTTATTAACTCCACATCCGGATGCATCTCTTCAACTAGCAAGTTATTCATCTTTGAATGACTATCATTCACAAGCACTTCCTGTACACCTTTTTCAAATGCTGATGATGCAATCGCATTCGCTTCCTCGGTCATAATACGCCGAGCCCGTTCATAATTATGTCGATATGAATCTACAAACGACTCATCTGGCAAACCTGTAATACCTTCCATATCGACGGATACAAATAATTTCATATAAGCCTCCAAATATTCAACAGAAAAGATAATCTGTCTGATTTTATTGTTAATTAACAATACCAAAATATTTTCAAAATAACAAGATAATTTAGTATAATGAAATTACGTTTACTAGTTTTTAATGTTTTAGCAATACTATTGTGCCAAAAGTGAGAATTCTAGAATCTAATAGTATACTAGACGCACTTTACGAAGGAGTTGGTATTACGTGAATAAATGGTTGTTAGTGGGTGGCACGCTCGCACTTACAATTTTACTTCTATTCGCTGCTTATTTCCGTCTGGATGAAGGACAACCTACATGGGTTTATCAACTTCAAGATGCCTCCATTGAGAAAATTGCCCTGCTTCCTGTTAAATATGCAGTGATTGACACAACAAAAGATGGGAGCGAGAGATATAGCAAGAAGGACATTGCAACTCTGCGCGAAAAGGGAATACACCCCATTTCATATTTGAGTATCGGTGAGGCAAGCAGTTACCTACCCTATTGGAAACCAGAATGGGGCCACCCCAAAAAAGGAGTATTGACCATCACAGATTCAGCTCCTGAATGGGTGGGTAACGTCGCCAATCCTGATTGGCCGGAAAGTGTAAAAGTTCGTTATTGGAATTCAGAATGGCAACAATATATGTTTGAGGAACTGAAAAAGATTCAAGACGCAGGATTTAGCGGGGTGTACTTAGACATTGTTGATGCATACCTTTATTGGGGAGATTCAAGTACATATAAAGAAGAAGGTGAGCAATCCATTCCATCCGATCCCACGTCCCAAAAAGACGCAGCTGAACGAATGATTTCTTTCGTTCGAACTCTGTCTGCCGTTGCAAAAGAAAGAGATCCTCATTTTTTAATTATCCCTCAAAATGGTGAAGAATTACTGCAGTTCGACAATGGCTCCTATCTAAAATCAGTAAATGGAATAGGGGTAGAAGACATTTGGTTCAATGGGAGTAAAAACAACAATTCAGATGAAATCGAGGAACGTCTTAAGTGGCTTTCACAGTTTTCCAAGGCAAATAAGCCCGTATTTTCAGTAGACTATGCTAAAGGCCGTTATGCAATCAATCGATATTACTACCTATGTAGAAATGAAAAATTCTACTGCTTGGCTGCTGATCCAGATCGGTCACTTTCTTCCATTAAATCATTTGACTAGATATGACGTGCTATGTAGCAACCTTTTTATCGTTAAATAATTGTACAATCAAATCAGAAGGTTTAATCTTAAATAATTACTATTGACACATAACTGTCGATTAAGTATGCTCGATTAGTGATTGATTTTCTCTAAGGACTCTGCTAGTCGATTACCCATACTAACTGCTCTTCATAGAAACCTCCTGCGTTCAGGTGGTTCTTTTAGATTGAAGAGATTATATAGACATCTATAAATCGTCATAACAGAGACTCACAAGATATTAATTGCAAAAATATAATAAAGAAAGCAGTGGGAAAAGATGGCGACAGCTAAGAAGAAAATCCACTATGCTTGGTGGACACTTGTAGCACTCTGTATTATTGTCGGGCTTGCAAAGGGCGCATTAAATAGCTCCGCAGGACTATTCATTCCGGGAGCTACACAAGAGTTAGACATTTTGACTGGTAACTTAACTCTATATTTTAGTATTTCTTCAATCGTGACAATGATTTTCCTTCCTATTGGTGGAAAGATTCTCGCGAAGTATGATATTCGTTCTGTCTTGATCGTTGCAATTATTTTACAAGCAGGATCATTTGTTGCTTTTGGTTTCAGTAACTCAGTATGGGGCTGGTATATCTTCTCTATTCCACTCGCAGTGGGTGGCGTATTTACAACGGTTATCGTAGGACCTGTCCTAGTTAACCAATGGTTTAAAAAGAAAAACGGTATGGCTCTTGGTATTATGGGCGCAGCTGGAGGTTTACTCGGAGCTATCGCTCAGCCGATTGTCGGTCATACGATTGCGAACGATGGCTGGCGCGCTGGTTATATCTCACTTGGAATAGCAATTATAATAATTGTAGTTCCTACTGTTCTTCTACTTGTTCGTAAATCCCCACAGGCTATTGGTTTAAAGCCATATGGGGCAGATACAGCTTCAGCTGTAGGCAGTGACGGGGCGAAAGAGGAATTGGATAAAGGTATTACGCTTGCAATCGCACGTAAGTCATCTGCATTCTACTCGTTGTTCCTGTTTTTCCTACTTATAACGTCTATCGCGAGTTTCGCTATTCACATCCCTTCTTACATCCAATCACGCGGATATGATGTAAGTTTCGCCGGAAACGCGATGGGAGCTTACATGATTGGTGTCCTTTTAGGAGCATTAGTACTCGGTTTCCTAGTAGATAAAATCGGCTCACGTAATACCGTATATTTGGCAATGGTATTAGCAATCATCGCAGTCTTAGCACTCTTGTTAGCTACGGATAGTAAAATGGTGATCACTCTTGCAACAGGATTGTTTGGATTTACCGTTTCCAACTCAGTTGGTACTCTCGCTCCTGCACTTACAACAAGTCTATTCGGTAGTCGTGAGTATAGCCAAATTTACTCAACTGCTTCACTAGGACTTGCAATTGCAGGGATTATTGCACTCCCAGCATACGGATACGTCTTTGACTTCACTGGCAGCTATACTCCAGTTTTGTATGTAATTTTAGTGTTACTGATTTTAAATATTATTCTCGTGACGTTTGCGTTCCGAGGAAAAAAGAAACTTCTAACACAAGGTCATTGGAATTAAGTCTATAAAGAAAAAAGCTGTTTCAATACCAGTACTTCTGGTATTGAAACAGCTTTTTTGATGACTGGATTTTTCTTATGTCGAATATAGTCGTAAATTGTTTCACATGGAACAGTTAGGAAAACGGTGCCGGGTAAACGGTCAATCCATTCCGACCCTTTGTTTCAATCGCTTGTGACAATGAATTCAAAATCGCTTCTTCCGTTACTTCCGCAGCAGCTTGAAATAGTTGGTTCATAATAGGATGACTATCTCGTAGTATGTGCGTATTTTCCAAAAAATCTGGTTGGTCATGTGTAAAAATGTGTGAAGTTGAAAATGCAATCACAATATCCCCACTGCCATTACTGTAGTGGCTTCCCGTTCTCGCAAGCCCCACTCCAGCACGTTTTGCAATACGCTTCAATTGACGACTATCGAGTGGAGCATCCGTTGCTAGTATGATTATTATTGAGCCATCTGCAGGCTTTGGAGCATTCGGTTGAGCACTATGTACCCCTTTTATATAACGTTCTCTCGCAAAATCATTACGGGCGCCGAAGTTGCTCAACACAAGGCAGCCTATTATAAACTCATCAGAAGTGTTTTCCTCTGAAATCATACGGGAGGACGTCCCGATTCCACCTTTATATCCGAAACAGACCATCCCTTTACCAGCGCCTATTGCACCTTCTTCAGATGGTTTAGTCGAAGCATTTTCGATAGCTTGTCTCGCATGATCCGGCGTCACAGGTAATGTCCGAATCGAGTTCAGGCGACTGTCATTGCACTCTCCCGTAACGATATTGACGGTGCCCGTAGTATCCCCTATTTCTGGAGTTTGGTCGAGTAACCAACGAAGTGCTCCTTCAGTTGTTGCAGGAACTCCAAACGTATTCGTCAACATGATTGGAGACTCTAGCATTCCAAGTTCATCTATCTGAATGAGTCCCGTTGTTTTTCCAAATCCGTTAATGACATAGCTAGCTGCCGCTACTTTTTCCCGAAACGGATTGGCTTCATGCGGCAATATTGCCGTTACACCTGTAGCTACGTACTCTCCATTCGCTAATGGTTCATCGAGCGTAACGTGCCCAATCCGCACACTTTTAACGTCTGTAATACAATTGTTTTCTCCTGTTCTCAACGTACCGATTTGGATTCCACGTTCTCTGATTTTCATGGGCTGCTGTTTTGACATTAACCTGGCTCCTCACTATGTATAGACTTCCGAAAACTCTTCCACACTAGAGGGAAAGAGGTGATTACAATGCTAACTGAATTCCCAACGATTCATACAAACATATGGGACGCCTTTTGGGCGGTACCAGTGACATTCATAATAGTTCTCATTGCTAAATGGCTTTTTAGGGTAAAGCCGACATGGCTTTCTACCGTCTCAACAGTTGTTGCCTTAATCTTGTCTGTCTTCATCAGCCACCCTCATAATCTTTCAGCAGGAATTTTCATGGGCTTTTTTTATAGCGGTGCAGCAATGGGCATTCTCTATTCCATGAACCAATCTTTTCTAGCATTCCGTGCAAAATAACCTACTACAATTTTAGTGGACAAAACCCACACTGCATTAATCCGGGGACATCTTTTGAAAGACAACACGTCTTCCTAACCGTTGAATTCAGTAAGCCCGTCGGCTCACTTCCGTTTAGATAGGATGAAAACCTAGAATGCAAGGAAATCCCCACCCAATTAGAATCATCATTTAACTGATTCAAGACGAAACGCGCCTCGCTATAACAAGTAGGATCATTCAACATGACATGAAACTGCCACAGCCAGAACCCGAAAACATTTTCCCACAACACATTTGGGGAAATAGAGGCAGATGTGCGCAACGCCTCTATGACTCGTTGAATTTGTACAAGCAGCATTCGTACAATCTCTTCTGAATTTTCTATAGTAATCGGTGTCCATCCGTGATTAGATGGAAATGTGCTTACAGATAAATTACCATACTCCTGAATCGCTCCGAACTGCAATTCATCTGCACCGCCCACCCAGAACTCTTCATATTGAATGTATTGAACGAGCTGCATGGCAGTAAACATTCCATAACGGCGCATGAAGTAGGAAGCAGCAACTGTAGTATTCGGACTTTGGCTTACAGTTTGAAGTACCGAAATTACGTCATTTCCATTGATAGGTGTTACTAGTGTTTCTAAAGAGAAAAGAGGATGTTCAGGTGATGTTGTGTAGACACCGTTGCTATGAAGTTGGCTGATTTGGTTCGCTGTAAATGTTGTCATGCATTTAGTATAGCAAAGATTCTGCCTACATCCAGAAAGACATCTAATTATGTTCGAGAAGAATTTCGGTCAATGAAATCCTTTGCTCTTGTGACGGTAACTCCTGCTAGTGAGAGATCGTTTTTCATACGCTCGGCATAATCCAGGGCATGCTCATGATCCCCATGAATGCAAATCGTATCCGCTTGGATCGATGTCTCCAGATGCGATCTTGTAGTCACCACTCCCTCTTTCACCATTTTCAAGACGTGCTTCATTACCGACTTATGATCTTGAATAATTGCATCTGGCTGATTTCTCGATGTCAATGTAAGATCATCCTCATACGTGCGATCCGCGAATACTTCATTGGCTGTCAAAAGACCGTGTGCTTTACCAGCTCGAATAAGTTCACTTCCTGATAATCCATACAATATCGCCTCTGGTGAAACAGCGGCAACTGCCATTGCTATCGCTTCAGCAATTTTTTTATCTTTCGCAGCCATATTGTACAGAGCACCGTGTGGCTTAACATGATGAAGGGGTGTACCAGCAACCTTCAAAAATCCTTGAAGAGCTCCGATCTGATACACTACTACATCATAAACTTCACGTGCGGTTAGTTTCATTTCCCGCCTCCCAAACCCATTTAAATCCGGGAATCCTGGATGTGCTCCAATCCCAACGTTATATTGGCAAGCGAGATCTACTGTCTTATGCATTGTCATCGGATCCCCTGCATGAAAGCCGCAAGCGATATTCGCAGAGGTAATGTACTTCATGATTTCTTCGTCTCGCCCTAGTTTATATGCACCAAAACTTTCCCCTAAATCACAATTGATATCTATATGTATGGTCATCAGATCCCTCCATTCTTTCGTTTCAACTCGATTCCTACTCGTAGTTCATGTAAATCGAATTCACGTTGTTGTAGTAGTTGCTGTGCAGTATGTATGGACACTTCTTGAAAGCGTATTCGATCCCCTGGTTTCGCTTGCGCTAGCATCGGGAGATCCACTGAGATCACTTGAGCTATCTTCGGATAGCCACCCGTTGTTTGACGGTCTGCCATTAAGACAATCGGTTGCCCATTCGATGGAACTTGTACAGAACCGAATGTCACAGCTTCCGATAATAATTCCCTCGGTTCAGCAAGTCGCAGGTTAGGCCCAAGGAGTCGGTAGCCCATACGATCTGACTGGGCATCGACTGTAAATACGTCAGTCAGAAAACTCTTCTGGCTATGACTGGTGAACTCCCTTTTCTGTCTGCCTGACAAAACCCTTATCGTATAATCTTTACCGACAGTTGGTCTTACGCGTTCAGCGACCGACCAGGATGTTGCTGCATAAGTTGGAGTCTTGCAAGCCATGTATGACTCCATCATCTTATCTGGATTTCTGATAGGGGCATGAAGTCTTAGCACATCCCCTTTTCGTAGACACCTTCCGTCGAACCCACCGAATCTGGCTTTTAGATACGTCGATTGACTTTCAAGGACAACAGGAACATCAAACCCACCCGCTACAGCCATAACTAGACGACAGCCTGCTTTCGTAGATCCAATCGTTACAATCGAATCTGCAAGTACTAAAACCGGCCGCCACATCGGTATACGCCTCCCATCAATTTCTGGTGTGAATTCTCCACCACAAAATGCAAGCAGTGTATCTTGCTGGAATAACAGCTTTGGTCCAATTAGTGTCATCTCAAGTATTGCTTCCCCTTCCTCATTGCCCACCAAAAGATTAGCAACCCGGCTAGACAAAGAATCCATCACACCACTTTGAATCACACCATATTGTTGATATCCAATTCTACCGTTGTCTTGAATCGTATCCAATAACCCAGCCTTAACGACTCGAATCATACATTCCCCTCCCGATATTGCTCATATTGTTCAGTTGTAATGGAAAAGAACGTTAGCTGATCACCTGAACGTAGTAAACTCGGGGGCGTTTCCTCTGGTAAAAACAGCTCCATTGGAGTTTTCCCTATCAATTGCCATCCCCCAGGAGTTTCAATTGGATAGATACCTGTCTGCCCTCCTGCTATTCCGACGGATCGTGGAGGTATTTGCAGTCTTGGATTGCTGCGGCGCGGCGCGGCGATTCGAGGTGACATTCCTGCTAGAAACGGAAATCCTGGTGCGAATCCGAGCATTTGGACCGTATAGATTCCTGAAGTATGAATGTCGATTACATCCTCTTCTGTCAGTCCATTCAGCTCAGCCACAGCCGTTAAATCAGGGCCTGACTCCCCTCCGTAAAGAACTGGAATACGGATCGTCCTTCTGTCTTGCAACTCGTATGGTTCTATTAGATGAAACAAACGTTGAACTTCCAAACAAACGGCATCATAAGGAAGATGCTCTTTTGATAATCCCTGAACCGTATAAAGTATAGTAACGGACGTGTAGGACGGGATATACTCTACAAGCCACGCAGGCTTTTGTACATCCAACACAGATGTGACTGTTCTAATTTTGCGTTCAGCTTCTAGAAAGACGGAACCTCCAAATTCCAGAAGGATTGCCTGATCCCCTAAAGGGGAAATGGTAAACTCCATCTCCATCCTCCTCTATGTGTTTACCTTATTATAAAGGAAGAAACATTGTTCAGACAATTCCTGCATCTAGATTGATATCCCTACTCTTTTTCCGAAATTCACGTCATTTAATAGTTCTGAAAACAATAAAACAGGCTACCCTTTAATAGGGCAGCCTGTTTACATAACCGTTATTCAGTAACAGGTTTTACATTTGGTGTAATAGGATTTTTGTCTTCTCTAATTAATGACGCTGCAATTGTACCGATGACAAGTAGGAAACCTGCAAAATAGAAGCCCATATCCAGATTACCAGTTACGTCAGCTAAGAAACCTGTGATGTATGGTGCAAGAATGGAACCACACATCCCAATGAAGTTGTACACACCAAAAGCTGTACCGTAAGCATTTTTAGGAGCATTATCTGCAACAACGGCAACTAACACAGGGTTTGTACTGATCTTACCAAAGATACCGTAACCGATTAGTGCTGCATAAAGAACATACATGTTGTCGAACGCAACGATAGAAACAAGTGAAATCAATGACAATGGAAGCATAACGAGTAGCACTGGACGACGTTTTCCAAGTCGGTCAGCAACCCAGCTGAAGAAAATTGACCCAGGTATAGCTGCCCAAGGAACTAGTGAAGAAACAGTTGCTATAGCACTCCCTTCAATTCCGCGTGCATGTTGCAAATAATACGGCATCCACGTAACAACTACGAAGAATCCGTAAATCGCACAGAAAATTGTAATGTAAGACATAAGCAAGTTGCGGTTCTTAAACAATACAGACATTTTAAACTTCTCTTCATTGTCAAGTTCACCTTTAACTTTTTTGCCATACGGATTTTCTTTAATGAGCCACCACATTAGTAAACCAATTAGAATGACCGGAATCGCAACAATATAGAATGGTGCCCTCCAACTCATTCCAGCCTCAAGAGTCCAACTAGATAAAAAGTAACCAGCAGATAGACCGAACGCCATACCACTGTTGATGATTGCTGAACCAACTGTAATGTGTTTCTTAGGAATCGCTTCAGATGATAGACCATACTGAGGACCGTAATAGAATCCTTGGAACACACCAACCATTAACCACATTAGTATAAATAAGAAGAATGTCGGCATGGAGCCTGCGATTGCTGCGAAAATACCAAACATAATAATCCCTGGTACAAGTACTTTCTTTTTACCGATTTTATCACCGAGAATACCGGATGGAATGTTCAATCCTGCATAACCGATGAAGAAGATACTACTAATCATACCAAGTTGACCGGCAGATAAGCTAAATTCATTTTGAATATCATCCATGACGGGGTTTAAGATTGCGCGTGTTCCATAGATTGCAACCCAACCTAAGAAAAATACGATAACGGCTTTAATCCAATATGGGATAAGTTCTTTTTTCTGGCCATTATTTTGTGATTGCTTTTCCACTGTTAGTTCCTCCTCAATTTTTATATGATAGTTTTTTAAGTAAATAATTATTTCTCTTACATCTGTATCTTACTGTAGATGGCATTACAGACGAATAAAATCAAATACGCTAACCTTGCCAAAACATTAAATTTCGTTAAATACATCCTTGATTTACAGAGTGTAGTGAGTGTTTGCCCTTTTGTAGTCTTACAAACTCAGTCTAGCTTGGCGACTACACTCTTTAGCATGTATCCGAGCCCCGGGTATGTAACGATATATTCTTCTGGCTCTTTTAAACGCTCTTTTATTTTACGACGGATTCTTGCAATTCCCACGCGTAGATACTCAACATCATCGCGATATTGTGGTCCCCATACTTCAGAAAGCAACGACTCGTGCTGTACAACTTTGTCCAGGTTCAACGCAAGAATCTCTAACAGGGAAAACTCCGTTTGCGTTAGTTTCAACTCTTCATCGTAGATCCAAATCCGTTTGCTTCCTACATCGACTTGAAGCGATCCGGTCTCTATTACAGAAGACGCACTCGCAGTAGCATCAGTTAGACTTGGCTGACTTCTCCTAAGTACTGCATTGACACGTGCGAATAATTCGTCAAGCGAGAAAGGTTTGGTCAAGTAATCATCTGCGCCTAGATTCAGTCCATTGACTTTATCTTTTGGATTACTTCTAGCTGTCAACATGATAATCGGAATATGGGAAAACTTACGGAGCTCCTCTAATACGTAAAAGCCATCTTTTCCTGGCATCATGATATCTAATAAAATTAAGTCAGGCGAAATTAGATCATACTTCTCCAGCAGTTCCTCACCAGAATCCGCTGTCACAACTTCATAGCCAACAGATCGCAGATTTGCAGAGATAAAACGCAAAATCTTTGCTTCATCATCCACTACACATATTTTTTGTTTCATCACTTAAGACCCCTTTCGTATTGGAAAGTAAAGTGTGAATGTACTACCTTCTCCAGGTTTACTATCGACTTCGATTTTCCCTTCATGCGCTTCCATAATCCCTTCACAGATAGAGAGACCTAATCCGGTTCCACCAGATCTACGGGTTGCGGTAACATCGACTTGGTAGAAACGATTAAAGATTTTCTCTAAGTGCTCTTTCGAAATACCAATACCGTTGTCTGATACAGAAATCGTTAAATAGTCTTCTTTTTTCTCTAGAATAATGTCGATTCGTTTGTGAGGGTCATCGTTGTAGCGCAGTGCATTTGTAAACAAGTTCACTAGTACTTGCTGAACCCTCGTTTTGTCAGCATAGAAAAATAAATAGTCTTCCGCTTGGTTATGAAACTTAAGAGTCGCATCATCTTTCAAGGCCAGAGGGATAAGTTCAATTGACTTCTCGATTACATGATCCGCTCGAACCATATTGCGCTCAATATACATGGAGCCTGATTCGATTTTTGAGATATCCATCCAATCGTCAACTAGATGTTGGATCCGTTCAATGTCTTCATGTACTCCTTCGAGCAGTTCATACTGGAAATCTGGTTCCCACTCAACGTCTGTTCTTAATAATGTTTCAACACTTCCTCGAATATTTGTAATCGGTGTTTTGAATTCATGAGAAGTTAAAGAGATTAGATTATTCTTTAATGTATCAATCTCTTCTTCTTTTGTAATATCACGGATCAGTAATCCTTCCCCGATCTTTATGTCGTCTGATACTACAGAGAATTTATGAAGCATATAAAAATCTCTGTTTCCTGACTTTGTTTTATATTCTAGCTTCAGTTCACTTACTTCCCCATCAAAAAACGTGATCAGCTCTTCCGACGAAATCTCAAACAACGTGTCAATTCTTGCAAAAACATCAGAGAGATGTCCTAACGGTATATCAGTTCCCTCTCCATCGATTATATTCAAAAAGAATTCATTCACATAATCTACTTCATGATCGTTATTTAAGAGCATTACACCTTCTGACATACTTTCAAGAACCGCATCCAGTTCTGCGTGTTTGTTACGATATCGCTCAAACAACACCTTATTCTGCAACATAATTGCAAGCGAGCGTGAAAACGTTTGAAGAAATGCTTGTTCTTTCGGCTCAACTGTCTGACCATCCAGCAAATCCACAATGAGATAACCGTTAGGTATTCCATCCAATACAATCGGTTCCATATGATGATTCACACCTTGAGCATTGCTCTTGAGATAATGTTGCAAACTCTTATCTTCATGAATATCTTCAATCGTTACCGCTATTTCTCGGAACCAAATGTGTACGTTAAAGGAAACAGATTGTTTAATATTCTTCAAACAAAGCTGAATGAATTGAGTCAAATCCATCTTGGATGAAACCGGAGTAATTAGCTGATTTACTGCTTGTAATTCCGAGTTCCGCTGTTCCAAGTTTGAAGTACGCTCCTGGACTCGTGCCTCAAGTTCGGTATTTAGTGCAATTAGTTCTACTCGACTTTCCTCGATTTCCGCCATCATATCATTAAAGTGGGATAGCAGGTCCGTCATCTCTTGTGGACCTTGAATTCGTTCCGCTAATTGAACTGGCTGTTTCGTTTTGTAGTTAGTCGAGTAGCTTTTAATAGTATCGAGCAAGTTTCGAATCGTACGTTCTAAACGATTCGTTAAGAACACACTCGCGAGAATAACAAATAGCGCTGTAATAGGAATGAACCATAAAATCGTGTTGGCAGCACTTCTTAATGGTTTTGTGATGAGCGTGGATGGATTTGCAATCCATACCGTCCATCCGAGTTCACGAATTTTCGCATAGGTGATGAATTCTTTCTCGCTGCCTTCTTCTTTAATTGTCATATTGTTCATCGGTTGGTTGACTTGCTTCGTTATCTTCTGCACAACCTTAGAGTTAGTCAAATTCACCATTTGTGTTCTCGTATCCACATCAGGATGCACGATGACGTTATTGTCTTGATCAAGTAGCACGGCATAGCTCGCTTCACCAGAAATGCGCGTAGAGACATACCTTTCTAATACATGTAAATCAATAGCACCCAAAATATACCCTTGCATTTTACCTTTGCTATTGAAAATAGGAGAGACAATGGCAACGAGCAACGTGTCCGTTCCCCCTCGACCATGAAACACATGTGAGATCACTTGTTCGTTCTTTTCAAGAAGTTCTTTATAATAGGAACGATCGCTGAAATCTAAGTGCTCCCGCGTCACACCATCCGTATAGACCGACGGATAAAAGACTAGGGACTTACCGTTTTTATCACCCACATACAAGTTGACGAATCCTGGGTAATTGATCTTGATATCGCGCAGCTTTTCTTCAATTTCACCTGTTTGATTATTTTCCAATAGTGGCGCAATACTGCTAGACATAGTTTCTATAATTCGACCGTGTTGCTCCATGTACCCTTCAATATTATCTTCTAAAAACTCGGTTACCTTCGTTTGACTGTCTTGATTTCCTTCAATCAAAGAAGAGAGTTGAAAGAATTGAAAAATACCTAGAAGAATAATCGACGTCAATCCGATTGCGAGAAAGGAGTAGATAAGTTCCTTTTTAAATGAACGCGAGCGCCTATTTTTCACTCCATCTGACTCCCCTCTTTTGATCATCATCTATTTTAACTCTTGCAGAAATCATGTAAACGGCAAAACGGTATTGGCCAGTGTCATTACAACCTGTGCCAATACCATCTAAGATTTATTTTTTAATTTGAGTTCCTGCTTTGCCTTCTACAGCAAGATCTGCTTGTCCAAGTGAACAAATAATAGCACGTCCGCCCATTTCTGCGAACTTCATTGCCGCTTCCATTTTAGGTCCCATACTTCCTGCAGAGAATTGACCTTCTTCTGCATAACCTTTAGCTTCTTCAAGTGTAATCGTGCCAAGTGCTTTCTGATCTGGCTTACCATAGTTAACATAAACATTATCAACATCTGTCAAAATCATGAGAACGTCCGCTTTTGCTTCTTCCGCAAGACGGAACGCACTACGATCTTTATCGATAACTGCTTCAATACCAATTAAACTGCCATCCTCTTCACGTACGACTGGAATTCCGCCACCGCCTGAAGCAATAACAATTATTTTGTGATCAGTTAGCATCTTAATAGTTTCAGAGCTTAGAATTGACTTTGGATTTGGTGAAGCAACGACACGTCTCCAGCCACGTCCTGCATCTTCTTTTACATCCCAACCTTTTTCTTCAGCTAATTGCTTGGCTTCTACTTCTGAGTAGAAAACGCCGATTGGCTTAGAAGGATCTTCAAAAGCCGGATCATTGCGATCGACTTCTGTTTGAGTCAACATGCTAACCACTGGATTGTGTAGACCCAATTTATTTAATTCATTCTTCAATGTTTGTTCCATCATGTATCCAATGAACCCTTGTGATTCTGCGCTACATACGTCCAGTGGAAGAGCAGGAACAACGTCTTTAGCTTCTTCGTTCTGACGAAGAATGTTGCCTACTTGCGGGCCGTTACCATGTGTAACAATGACTTCATGACCGTTTTTGACAATTTTCGCGATGATTTCAGTACTAATCCGTACGTTTTCACGCTGATTCTCATAAGTCGCTTCCTGTTTTGGTTGCAGGATCGCGTTTCCCCCAAGTGCAATTACTACTTTTTCTGTCATTCTAGTTTCCTCCTTAGCGCTAGTAAGCCGAGTAACATGCCAAAAACCGTATCGATTCCAGAACTATGGCCCATATCAAGCAATTCCAAAAGCAATGGTTTCAGCATATAAATATCTGTCTTCTGTGTCAATGCTGAAGCCAACTCTACGACCGTCGAACTAAACTTGTCATCTGCTGCATACAACAAATACTCCCGACCAATATCTGTAGTGAGTGATTCGTGCTGCACTAAATGCGTAAGTGTTTCGACCACTGTTTGCGACATAATACCCGCTCCTGCATGTATTGCAAGCAGACCGACCAAATGGTCATCTCCTGAAGGCGTGAGTCCTTGACCCCGTCCTAAAAAGTAACGGAGCACACTCACTATTTCTTTCACATCCGATGACTCTAAAATCATTAAAAGTTGATAGATCTGCTGATCAATAGGTTCAAGTGGCCCAGATCCTTCTAAATAAGCGGTCAAGAAATCTTCAATATCTACACCTAAACCACTAACGTGAGGTTCCTCCAATAAAACGGATAACAACATCGCCAGATTATCGATTACATCAACCCTTCTCACCACAGATCGTTTAATTTCCCAGTTAAACGAAGTGTCTTCAGTCAAAGAAACCACAGGGGCTCCTTCACCGAAGTGCACTTGCCGTGAGGTAGACTTCCAAGAAATCAGACTTTGTGTATTCACCGCATCGAGAACTTCTTGTAAGTCCCTACCCGTGAGATGAATACCAAATGGGAGTTGCCCATTTTTAGTCGTACCGATAAAAAACAGACGCTCCCCCATCCGGATATTAAGTCCATTTGGAAAGACGCTGTGAATTGTGCCCACGGGTTGCTCAGTTAGTAGCAAAGGAATGGATTGCTCATATCCCGCTGCTATTAACAAAGAACTTTTTGCAGACAACTCATCCATTAGATCAGGCCAAGCTTTACTGCGTAAGCTTCAAGTGCTTTTTCAAAACATTCTTTAGGAGCACGAACAGTTCCAGCACCTACTTGGCCCATTCCTGCTTTTTTATGTGCAATTCCTGTGTTGATAACAGGCTCAATACCTGTTTCAACTACTTTGCGTGCATCAATTCCTAGACATGCGCCTTGGAAGTCCCATGTAGGAATGGTGAAGTTACTATTTTGCGACACACAAATCTCCGTCATTTCATTACTAGTAGCAAGCGCATCATCAAAGCCGCCAGCACCAACAAAGCGTGTTACACCAGGTGCGGCGATCATTGCCATACCACCAACACCAAAGGTTTCAGTGATTGCACTATCTCCGATATCCGGGTTTGCATCATCTTGTGAATATCCTGTAAAGAATAGGCCTTGTGGCGTGTTAACAGGTGCTGTAAACCACTCGTCTCCCATTCCACTAATACGAATACCAAAGTCTTTACCGTTACGGCACATTGCTGTGACAACTGTTCCATCTTGAATAGTGCGAGCTCCATCCATTACGGCTTTAGCTGTTGCCATCATGATATTCAAGAAGAATTGGTCCGTATCTGCCAAGAATTGAATGACGTCTTTACGATCGCTTTCGTTCATATCTAATTGGACGATGTACGGGCTAATCTCTTTCAAGAAAATTAACGATGCAGCTATGTTACGTTGGTGGAATTCATCGCCCATTGTAATTGCCTTTGCGATAATAACGTTCAAGTTTAAGCCGTCTTCCGTGAGTGCAAGCGCTCTTGCGATAGTCGGTCCAAGCACATCTTGCATCCATTTCAAACGATCAATAACTTCCTGCGAGTTAGCACCAAAACGAAGTACTTTACCAATTCCTTCATTCATAATGCAGTACGCTTCGTTACCGTCCGTACGGTTTTCCACAACAAAAACTGGCATATTTGCAGAAGTAATTCCACCCATCGGGCCGACCGCATTTACGTGGTGACATGGGATGAATGTCACTTCACCACTTGCTAGTTGTTTCTCTGCTTCTTCTTCATTCGATGCCCAACCTTCGTAAATAGACGCACCAATACAAGAACCTTGCATTGGGCCCGTCATATCATTCCACTCGATTGGAGGACCAGCGTGTAGCAACATTTTTCCATCATTCAGTTCTTTTATTTTTTCTTTAGCTGGCACGACATCCACGAGAAATGGTGCTGATCCGGTAATTTTATCGATAACCGCTTTGTTTGCTTCATCCATTGACTTGTAGTTCATAACGTATCCACCTCATTCTGTATATTTACGAATCATTAATCTGTATAGTGAAGAGCTCAGTTGATTCGAACCTTGGTTATTTCTCTACGAATTACTTCAGTAAACTTAAGATTTTAGCCATACGTGCGTTACCTCCAGCAACTGGACGCCAATCATACTGAACAAATTGTGTAGCTGTATCAGTTAGGGCATCTGTAAAACCTTTCAAACCTACGTTAATGACACGTGGACGTTCTGAAACGAGTGAGGCAATATCTTCTGAGACAGCAAGATCGAATTTTTTATCCGACTTCGTTCCCTCAACGTGTTTCTTCTGATTATCTTCTACATGCAACCCTACAATGCTAAGCGCAGTGCGAACTGCTTCGTTGTTTGTCTCTTTTACAATAACGCCCGCTTCTTTCAACCGCTTCACGTGACCATCGTAGCTTTGCGGATCATTTTTCGTACCACAAACCGTGGCAACGATATGCAATGTGCGTCCGCCTTCTTTTGCTTTTTCAACGGCTTTATTAATAGACGGAAGCAATGCGCTAACCATATCGTCATGGGAACCATATCCAAGAACAAAGTCGAGCAAAATAACAGCTGTTGTTTCATCATCTCCAGCTTGCTCAATGAACTTAGAACGAGTTTCTGGATCAATCATCGGGTGTGGCTTTCCTTGAGTATACTTATCGTCTCCAAGGTCAACAATTTCCTGACCTTCATGCTTCAAGACGTAGCCTTCTTCGTTTTTGATGTGAGTGCCGAGACCTAGTGCATCAGAAATCAGAACCGCTGCTTCAGAAGCGAGTGTCCCTCCCGAATACAATCCTTTCAGCGTCTTCTGTCCTTCTTTCAAACTAGCATTCTCAACAGTAAAGTCACCTGCATTATAATCCTGCTTCACTTCGTTGCCGCGCACTAAATCTACTGCGATATGTGCAGTTTCTGCGAGTGTATATGCTTGGTAGACATTCCCTTCATACTGCTCAGGCTTTTCACCAAGGAATACCGCAACGACTGGCTTCGTCAAACTCTGAAGAAGTTCCATAACTTCGTTGCGCACGTGTTCTGCAGGTGGCTTAGAAATAATCGTGATAATTTCAGTCTGACTATGATTTTCAAGTGCTCGGATACCATCCATCATCGTAATTGCACCAATTGGATCTTTTAAGTCACGTCCACCTGTACCGATTGCGTGGCTGACACCTTCTCCTAAGCGATCGATGATTGTGGAAACTTCCTGAATTCCTGTTCCTGATGCTCCGACAAGTCCAATACGTCCTTTGTTCACGACGTTTGCGAATGCTAACGGTACACCATCAAGAATTCCTGTTCCGCAGTCTGGACCCATAACGAGCAATCCTTTATCATGCGCTTTTTGCTTCAATCGCAATTCTTCTTCTACAGATACGTTATCGCTAAACATAAACACGTGAAGACCACGGTCCAATGCCTTGTCCGCTTCATCTGCTGCATATTCACCTGGTACCGAAATCATTGCAACGTTTGCATTTGGAAGTGCAGCCATCGCTTTGTCCCATGTACGAACCGTTTCAAAACCTTGTTTTTTATTACTGATTGATTGGTCATTCAGATATTGCTCAACTTTTTCAAGAACCGTATTCATCATTTCGGCATTGTCTGTATCAACTACAATAGCCATGTCATTCGATTCTGCCGCTTCAAGTTCTGTTGTATGCAACCCAGCGTCTTTAAAGATATCTTTGTTTGCTGGTGTTGCCATCATGATTTGCACTTTGTTGAGACCTTCCATAGTTGCTACCGAATTTGTAAGTAGCATTAAGTTAATAGAGTCTTGGTACGAGTTCTTCTTGATAATTGTATGCAACACAAAAATCACTCCTGTAAGTTAATTTTTTAAAAACAGCGTGCTAGTCTTTGCATGTGTTTCCCTGAATTTGGGAGACAAAACACGAGCGGAGGCTGATTTCTTATATCCAAATTCATTGTATCGTATTAGGCATTACAGATGAATAAAATACGAGAGTGTAACATTACAAAAACATAAAATTATGAATAGAAGGCTGTATTCTTTCTAATTCCTAGCGTAAGATAATGACAGAAACGAGATAGCAATAGCGATTCTGAAGGAGGAGCTGTTTATGGGGGAAACGTTTGTTTATAAAGAAGTAGATGGGTGTGCTCTCAAAGGAGTACTTCATCCATCCCTAGATACACAGGCACCTCTACTTATCTATCTTCATGGCGGGGGACTGATCTGGGGAACTCGTAACGACATGAACAAAAAGCAGATTCATCGTTATAACCAAGCTGGCTTCAACGTATGTAGTGTAGAGTATCGTCTAGCACCTGAGTCTAAACTCCCTGAAATTCGTGATGATATTAACGATTTGCTTTCTTGGATTAAAACTGAGGCTCCATCCACTTTGGATTTCGATCGTACTAGAGTAGGGCTGATTGGCAGTTCTGCTGGCGGATATCTTGCTTTGTTAGCTGGCACGTTTGACACTAAGCCAGATGCGATTGTATCGTTTTACGGATATGGACAAGTTACCGGCGACTGGTACCGAAATCCAAGCCCCCATTTCACTTCCATGCCGACAGTTCCTGAAGTGCTCGCAAAACAACTTATTCAGCCGACCCCACTCGCGTCGGCTCCGATTGAACGTCGTTATGCAATCTATCTATACTGTCGCCAGCAAGGTGAATGGCTCGATTGGATAGCAGGTTCGGATGTTTTAGATCTTTCGCAATATGCTCCGATTGAACTAGCAGACTCACAATATCCTGCAACTCTTCTAATTCACGGTGACAAAGATGAAGACGTGCCCTACGGAGAGTCTGTAGCGATGAAAGCGAAACTTGAGTCATGTGGTGTTACAAATGAGTTAATGACCATTACAAAAGGAAAGCATAACTTTGATGCGAATATGGAAGATCCTGACGCAATACGAGCTATAGAAAACACAATTACTTTCTTACAAAACCAATTTTCAATGAACTTAAATTAGCAGTATACATGGCCAAAGGGAGTGTTGGAGATGAATATATCAATTGAGGATTTAAAAGTACTGGTAGCAAATAAACTTGCAGCAGCAGGTTTACAACAAGAGGATGCAGCAGTTGTTGCAGACGTGCTTGCTCATGCAGATGCTCGAGGTATTTACTCACATGGAGCTATGCGGACAGAGTATTACGCTGAGCGCATTGCAAAAGGCGGCATCACGGTGAATCCAGATACTCAATTTAAGAAAACAGGCACTGGTACCGCTGTGCTGGATGCGGATAATGGTGTTGGTCACGTTGCAGCAAAAGACGCGATGACCCATGCAATTGAAATGGCACGAGAAAACGGGACAGCAGTTGTTGGTATTCGCAGGATGAGTCATAGTGGAGCAATGTCGTATTTCGTTCAACAAGCAGCAGAAGCTGGCATGATTGGAATTTCCATGTGTCAGTCTGATCCAATGGTTGTTCCTTTTGGTGGAGCTGAACCGTATTTCGGTACAAACCCAATTGCCTTTGCTGCTCCTGGTGAAGGGGATGATAAAATCATTTTCGATATGGCTACCAGTATTCAAGCATGGGGGAAAATTTTGCACGCACGTTCAAAAGGAGAGTCCATTCCAGATACATGGGCGGTAGACAAGGACGGCGTTCCAACTACAGATCCATTCAAAGTCACCGGTTTACTTCCAATAGCCGGACCAAAAGGCTATGGCTTAATGATGATGGTAGATATCCTGTCAGGCGTGTTGCTCGGACTTCCGTTTGGTAAGCATGTGTCATCTATGTATCATGATTTAACTGCTGGAAGAGAACTTGGGCAACTTCATATTGTCATCGATCCGGGCGCCTTCACAAGTTCTGATCTATTTCGCGCTAACATTTCAGGCATGATGAAAGAATTGAATGAAGTAAAGCCTGCTCCTGGTTTTGACCAAGTACTCTATCCAGGTCAGAACACAACGCTTCAGGAGAAAGAGTCATTGAAAAATGGTGTGGAGATTGTCGATGACATACTTGATTATTTACGAAGCGATGTTGTCCATAACAACCAATACGATCATAAAGATCCTTTTGCAAAATGAGTTTGCTGACTTGCCTAGTGCGAGTCGGCTTTTTTAGTGGGGACTTTTTGCGTTGTGGATCAGATTCGGCGACTTGTCGTTCATTTGCGTGGTGTTCTCGATCACTCCTGTGGATTTCTCTGTCACTGAGAGTATTCTCTCCGACACTCGGTAGAGTTTGTCGATAACGGGAAACAATTCAAGTGCGTTTAAGGGATTAATTGGTTGCGCTCCGCTTGTTTTTAGGGGGCTATCCGCTTGTGAAGAAGTGCTCTCGATGAGTCAGAATATCCGTGCATTAAATCTGCATCTCCAACTTTTTCACGGCTCGTCCACAAGTAAAAAAGGATGCATTGAGACGACTAATGTCCCGCTGCATCCTTTATACAGTTATATAACTTTCGCTTGTCGTAGCATGAACTCCCGCAACACTGTTGCACCTTCCAACAGTTCTTCCATAGATGTAAATTCCACTGGATTATGGCTCAGACCATCTTTGGATGGAACAAAAATCATCCCTGTCGGACAAAACGCAGCCATATTCATAGCATCATGTCCCGCGCCACTTGCCATCTCCAGCCATTTGACACCGAGTTCTTCACAGACGGCTTTGAATTCGTCGACTACGCCTTTATCCATTTGAACTGGTTCTTCACTGGATATGGAATCCATCCAAATATCCAACCCTCGCGCTTCAGCGACTTCTTTGACCGCTTTTTCAAGTGCCACTACGACCCGTTGTCGTGACTCTGTATGCGTTCCACGAATGTCTACGTCCATTTCCGTAGCACTTGGTACAACATTCATAGCCCCGGGTTTTATTGAAAAAACGCCTACGGTCCCAACTGTTCCATACTCCAGTTCGGCAATCGCCGCGCGTTCCACGGCTAGCGCAATTTCAGCACCGCCAAGCAACGCATCGTGACGATAATCCATTGGGGTTGTCCCCGAGTGATCCGCTGTACCTCCAACGTGAACATGGAATCGGACAGGTGCTGCAATTGCAGAGACTACACCAATAGCCAGTTGTTGCTTCTCTAGCACCGGTCCCTGTTCAATGTGTAGCTCAACGAAAGCTTTGAATTCATCTTGAAAACGCATTGCCAGATGTACTTCTTCCAGATCTAGACCATTCTCTTCAAACGCTTGCATGAGTGTAATACCGTTCCGGTCCGTCAACGACCTAGTGTATGCTGGATCCAATCGTCCTGACATTGCTTTGCTACCGAGTGTAGATGCTCCGAATCGTGATGATTCCTCGCACGCAAAGATGATGACTTCCATCGGATGCTCGGTTTCTATCTGTTCGTCAGCAAGAGAGCGCATTACTTCGAGTGCCACGAGCACGCCAGCGGTCCCATCGAATTCGCCTGCTGCATAGACCGAGTCAATGTGTGAACCCGTTGCAACTACAGGCAATTCAGCTGTGGCACCTTCTCTTCGTGCAATAACGTTTCCCGCGTAATCTGTACGCACAGTGAGACCTGCCTTTTCAAACTGCTGAATCATATACTCTCGCGCGTTCCGTTCCGTTTCTGTATAAGCAAGCCGATTGATTCCTTCTCCTTCGTCTGTAAACTTTGCAAGTTCTTCAAATGACTGACGTAATCGATCCAGCTTCATGGCAATTCCCCTTTTCGTATAGGTACATAATGCAATTGAATTCACCAAAAGTTCATTTACCCCTACTATAAAGTATCTCAAGTTCCCGAAAAAAAATCAAACCGGCTTTCCCACTCAACAAGAGGGGAAAGCCGGTTTTTTTAGTTCATCCATTCCATAATTACAAGAAACACGCCTGTTGCAAAAAGGGCTACGTGCCCGATACAGAATCTTGGAAATAGCTTCTTCGTCATTTCTTTTTCTACATCTGTCTCAACAGAACACGTCTTACAATGGATCCTATCGATAACGCCCTTCACTGAGCTCCCCCATGGAGAGCCTTTTGTACGCCTTCAGGGTCAAATCCTAAAATCCAAACGTCGTTCAATTTGGTTTGAGGAACACCCATCTGTCCAGTCGTTTCAACAAGACGTTTTCCTGCTTGCGGATCTAACGATACATTAATCGTTTCATAGGAAATATTCTGTTCATCCAAATAACTTGTCATCATCGTGCAATAAGGACACGTTGAAGAGACGAATACAGTTGCTTGTGGTGTCATGACATTCACTCCTCATGAATTAGTTAAGTCCATCATATACCCCTTGAGGTATCAAATCAAACGATTAGCTTTCTTCAACAAATACTTCTGAAACGAATTTGTCGCGTCCTGCACCAATTCCTGCTGCAGTCATAATTAGGCAGACTCCACCTAACACCATCAGAGGGATTTCCCAGTTTTCAGTGACATCCTACAACAATCCAATTGCAATAGGTCCTGTTGCAATTGGATTGGAGATGCCTGATGCAGCAGCTGCAAATATACACATTGCCGTTGAGTAGACACTTGTCATCCGACCTACTTTGTTCGGAAACTTCTCTTTTAAAATTGTGGGCAGTAATACGTTCATGAGCGCGATCCCAACGCCAATTAGAGCAGTACCCACAATTAATAGCGGTGTGTAAGGAATAGATCGGGTAACCGTTCCTACTGAAAGTAAGAGTAAGCCCATTAAAATCATAGTCATATTGCCGAATCGATTTCAGAATCGTGCAGCCACAGTCGACATTGCTGCAAACGCAATTAACGGTAGACTTGTAATAATTTCTGCAGACCAATTGGATAATCCAAGTTCGTCCCGTATTGTACTAAGGAGCGGTCCTACTTAAGTGATGGCAGGTCGTAAGTTAAATCCTATTACGACATTCGCAATCATCAACAGCGTGCGTTGAGAAGAGGATGAACGTTCGCTCTCGTTTTTCATCAATAGAACCGTCCTCCTTCTTTAACGTATGAGGTACTGCAAGTTCTTATTTGCAGCACATGCTAGTTTTCATAAATCATTCTGTACAGTTTTCTGCCATATATCGCAGGAAGTCAAGAGTGCCAGGAGGTTTCCATTTATTCACATACAACATTTTTTTATAATTACTACAAAAGCCAGCAAACGGGAGTTTACACTCCTGTTTGCTGGCTTTGCGTGATCTATATGAGTAGATTAGGAATGCGATGGTTTTTCTTCATTACAATCATTTGAAGTATCTCGACGCTTTTCCGTTCGACTAATGAGCGTTGTTCCTACGAGGTCACCTGTAACGTTCAGTGCCGTCGCTCCCATGCCAATCAATGAATCAATCGATGTTAATAATGCTACTGCTTCAATCGGTAAGCCGAGTTGTACGAAAACTGTTGCAATCATGACAATCCCTGCACCAGGAACGCCTGCAGTCCCAATGGAGGCAAGTGTTCCAACTAGTACCACCATAAGCATATCGGTTAAGGATAACGGTGTACCCGCAATATTTGCTGCAAATACAGCGGATACTGCGATACGAATCGCTGCGCCATCCATATTGACTGTGGCACCGAGTGGTAAACTAAATCCGTACAAACTTCTAGGTAATCCTAAATCATGAGCAGCAGTTAACGATAACGGCAAGGCGCCCGCACTACTTTGAGTTACGAATGCTGTCGTAATCGGTGTCCTCGTATGCTTGAAGAATGTTAGTGGGTTCACTTTAAACAGCAACATCGCAACAATATACAAAACAATTTGAGCAAACAATGCTGCATATAAGACTCCGATCATACCGCCGAGCGACAGAAGTGTGTCAAGACCTTGGCTTCCCACAGTCTTTGCCATAATCGCAAATACCCCAATTGGTACGTATTGCAAAATACCTTTGAGGATTAATAAAGACGCTTCGTTCAATGCACTAATCGTTTTCAACAAATGATTTCCGAGTTCATTCAATTCATTCGAACTACGCATCGCAGCAATGGCAATACCGAAAACAAGGGCTGTAAAGATGATTCCGAGCAAATTCATTTCCGTGAATGCTGTAACGATATTTGACGGGACAATATTGAGTAATACATGGACGATACCAGGATTATCCGGGACGTCGAATGATTCATGTGCGCCAAGCTTCATACCCGATCCTGGTTGGAACAATGTCGCAACTGCAAGTCCGACTGAAATCGCAACCGCAGAACTGAGCGTGTAATAGATGAAGACCTTTCCGCCCATTCGACCGAGATTCGCAATTGTCGTCTGATTCACACCAACGATAAGGGTGAATAGGATAAGGGGAATGATTAAGAACGTCAAAAGACGGATGAGTAAATCACCGAGCGGGGCAAATACACTTGCCTGCTCACCCATCAATAACCCAACTACTATACCAAGAATAAGGGCGATTGTTATTTTAAGAATTAAAGATGCGTTCGCGTATCGTTTCCAGAGAGCTTTCATCTATATGGGCATCCCCTTTTCTCTATATTTCTGATTAATTCCTATCTGCTTACTAGGGAATATAATAGTCAACAATAATGCACATGAAAAAGGTTGTCAACGTCTCTGCTCAATACGGCAGGGTGTATTCATTTCTTCCCTATTTACTAAACAGATAACCTCATTCATGGTACAATAATCAGAAAACATTTCGATACTCTAGAGGTGAAAATTATTAAGACAAAAAGATATAACATCAAAGGAAGCTCCGTCTCAGGAATCACGATGAAAGATCCCCATTTGCCTGAAGAAAATAATCTTGCTCTACACGCATGTCTGGATTCAGCGGCCGTTCTGGAAAACCGAGAAACTCTTGCGACTTCCCTTGGCTACTCAACTACTGATTTTGTATATGCCAATCAGACACACAGCTCGAACTTCCACAAAGTTACACATGCTGATATAGGAAGGGGTGCAACCGAACAAGCAACGGCAATTCCAGATACAGATGCGCTCTATACAACTGAAATCGGTATTGTTCTTGCGGGGTTCATGGCGGATTGTGTACCTGTGCTTCTATCAAATGAGCGCGCGGGAATCGTTGGCGTCATCCATTCAGGATGGCAAGGGACTGTCAAAGAAATCACGACTAATTTGCTCAAACACCTTATTGAACAAGAAAGATGTCTTCCTGTGGAGTTTGAAGTGGTTATCGGACCTGCACTTAGCCAGGACAAATTCGAAGTCGATCATGACGTCTATGATAAATTCCACGTACTCGGTTATGCAGAGCCATGGATTTCATTTAATGCAAAGACCGGTAAATATCATATTGATAACCAGAAGGTCGTGAAAACTCAATGCGAACTTGCTGGTATACCAACTGCTAATATTACAATCAATCCAATATGTACATTTCAAAGTGATGATGGATTTTCATATAGGCAAGACAAACAGGCGGGAAGACATATGGCCTTCATCTGCCGTTAAACACCGAGCAAACAATGCTCGGTGTTTTTATTATTTGGCGCCTTCTTTTAGCAGGATCGCGTAATATAACTGAACCGCAGAAGTGAATTGAGTAGGATCCAATCCCGTGATTTCGGTAATCCGCTTCAGTCGGTACGAAAGTGTATGTCTATGAATTCCTAGCATATTAGACGTATCGTTGGCATGCTGTTCGTGATTGAGATAGGTATGAAGCGTTTCATATAACGTTTCGTCAAGCCCCCCTAGTACTTTCTCCGTAAATTCAACATGTAAGGGGAGTTGGTTGGCACTCATCAAGGCACGCATTTCTATCGTTTCAAAATCACTAATGATTTCGCTCTTTGAACCTAACTGCAAGGCTTGATAAGCAGTTTCGTATGCTACATGAATTTCTGCTTCTGTAAATACAGTCTTTCCAATTGCGACTTGTGCAATACTAACACTTTTCTGTTCGCACATTATCTCTACTCTCATTTTTACAAATTCCCGTTCTACACCCCAAACTAAAAATGGTAATGCGCGTCCATAATCCGAACCGGATAGAATCGTAGAAATCCCCATCCTCTCCGTTACCCAATCTGCTAAACGATTTGGTATGTGGCTTCTTTCATTTTGAAGAACTACTATAAGTGTAAATGGTCCCTTCAGCAAAATTGATAACATACTCATTCGATCTAAGGCAGCAACTGAAAGAGGATGTCCATTCACTAGCTCCTTAAACACTAGCCCTCGGGCCGTTCGCTTCCACTCCGTTTCCGAAGTGATCAACGACTGATGCACCATCATCTCCGTTGTTAACTGGACAAGTGTTGCTACATCTCTTAGCTCTTCTTCTGAACCTGTGATTCCAATAACACCCACCAATTTAGTTTTATAACGTATCGGCAAGTTCACGCCTGGTTTAGACCCTGGCCATTCATGTATGTTGTTTTCGTGTATCCAAAGAAGTGTATCCGTCTTCGCAACATACGCAGCTCCTTCATGTATTCGATCCACTCTCGCACTTTCACCTGACGCTAAAATCATTCCATTGGTATCCATTACGTTTAAGTTGCGGGACAAACGGAGCATCGTTTGTTCAACAATTTCCTCTGCAAGTTTCTTCGTCAGCATAACTCCACCTCAATGTATAAAAAAAATTCAAAATTACTTAAATACTTATACATCAAGTCTAATGTATTCGGACTTTTCTGTACATATAATAATAGACATCAACTACTAATCGATAGGAATGATCCTCGAATGAAAATACTCGTTGCACCAGACTCCTTCAAAGGAAGTTTGTCTGCACTGCATGCTGCTGAAGCAATGGCTGAAGGAATCCAAGAAGCTGACCCGTCTAGTACCACCTCATTACTTCCTGCTGCTGACGGAGGAGAAGGAACCCTGCAAAGTTTAGTCGATGCAACGAACGGTAAGTTCATATCACTTCTAGTAGAGGGACCACTTGGTCATCTCATCCCTGCGCGCTACGGCGTGTTAGGAAATTGTTCTACTTGCGTTATTGAGTTTGCAGAGGCTTCAGGTCTTATGCATCTCACCGCTGAAGAACAAAATCCGCTCATTACTTCATCATTCGGAACTGGACAGTTGCTCGTCCATGCGCTCAACGCAGGTTACCGGGATTTTATAATTGGGCTTGGAGGAAGCGCAACAAACGATGGAGGAGCAGGAATTTTACAGGCGCTTGGCATGAAGTTGCTTGATGCTAATGGGGATGAAATTCCTAGAGGCGGAGCTGCACTGCAACAATTAGGTACGATCGATCCAATGTTTTTCGATTCAAGAATTATTGAGAGTACGTTTCTAATTGCGGCAGATGTAACCAATCCATTTATCGGACCAGAGGGGGCTTCCGCTGTATTTGGACCTCAAAAGGGGGCTTCTCACGAAGAGGTTTTACTTCTAGATAAATCACTCGCAAATTTCGCAGACATTATAGAGCGACATGCGGGGATATCTCTTCATCATACGCCTGGTGCAGGAGCTGCCGGGGGGGCTGGTGGTGTGTTCCAAGTCTTCTTTCCAAGTACATTCCAGTCAGGCATCCATGTTGTATTGGAAACACTTCGTTTCGATGAACACTTGGCAACTGCAGATCTTGTAATCACAGGAGAAGGTCGTTCCGACAGTCAAACCTTTTCTGGGAAAACACCCTACGGCATCGCACAAGCAGCCCATCGAGCTAACGTTCCAACGTTACTCATATCGGGGGTCGTCACACCCGAAAGTCGTTTTGCTTTGGATGAATTATTTACAGAAGTGCACGCAATTACTTCAGAACGCATTTCCATTGCGGAAGCTATGTTGGAACCATATCGCTTACTAAAGGAAACAACGAAACAGGCAATTCTGCACTATAAAAATAAGGAGGAATGTTAAATGTTGTTCGCTATGATTATTTTAAGTGTTGCTCTCATTATCTTTTTAACGGCCGTTTTGAAAGTCCATCCATTCTTATCGTTACTTGCAGGTGCATTCTTCATAGGAATCACTTCAGGTATGCCTCTCCTCACTGTTGTAGATACCGTTAACGAAGGCTTTGGCGGATTAATGAAAGGGATTGGAATTGTTATTGTTGCTGGAACTATTATTGGTGTCATCCTGGAGAAGTCGGGCGCTGCTTACCGTATGGCTGAAGTTGTCTTACGTGTAATTGGTGACAAACGACCTCAACTTGCAATGTCACTTATTGGTTACATTGTTTCCATTCCTGTATTCTGCGACTCGGGATTCGTTATTTTATCCAGTTTAAAGAAAGCGCTTGCAAAGCGGGCTGGTGTAACGATTGCTTCGATGTCTGTCGCACTTGCAACGGGACTATTCGCAACCCATACACTAGTCCCCCCTACACCCGGGCCAATTGCAGCTGCTGGTAATCTTGGAGCAGAAAGCTACTTAGGCATTATTATTTTAATCGGACTTATCGTCGCAATTCCAGCAACAGTTGTCGGGTATTTATGGGCTGTAAAAGTTGGCTCTAAAATCACGGTTCCTGAAGACGAAGAATCTGTTACATTCGACTACGATGAAATCGTTAAATCATTTGGCGAGATGCCTTCCGCATTTAAAGCATTCCTCCCTATTATCTTACCGATTGTTTTAATAGGTGCTGGCTCTGTTGCTAAGCTTACTATGGGCGAAAGTGGATTTAGCTCGTTCTTACAGTTCGTTGGTGCGCCTTCAGTTGCATTGTTGTTTGGCGTGCTTGCAGCATTCTTATTACTCCCGAAATGGAACGAAGAGACTCTTACAGGTTGGATTGGAGATGGTCTCAAAGAAGCCGCACCGATTTTACTAATTACAGGAGCCGGTGGTGCCTTTGGTAAAGTGATTTCGACGTCTGGTGTCGCAGAAGTAATCGGAGAAATGAACTTCACTACACTTGCAGGCGGAGCACTATTCCTACTCGTTCCATTCTTCATATCAGCAGCTTTAAAAACTGCTCAAGGGTCTTCAACTGCGGCGCTCGTCATTGCGTCCACATTAGTAGCACCCCTACTACCTGCAATGGGGATTGAAGGGGCAATTCCACTTGCACTCGTTGTTATGGCGGTTGGAGCTGGTGCAATGACGGTGAGTCATGTGAACGATAGCTTCTTCTGGGTCGTGACTGAATTCAGTGGTATGACAGTGACAGATGCTTATAAAGCACAAACAATGGCGACTCTTTTGATGGGCGTCACGACAATAATATTCACAATGATCTTATGGTTAATTCTCGTTTAAATGGGTTTAAACAGAACAGAACATGTGTTCCCTTTATGCTAGACTTTTATAAGTTGCCGTTGTATACTTATAAAAAGAAGCAGTCGAAGGGAGCTACGCAGCATGGAAGAGAAAATCTTGCGGTTGTTAGTAGGGCTTACGGCAGATGTACGGGATATGAAGTCGGATATAGGTGAGATGAAATCAGATGTTGGTACTCTGAAGTCCGATGTTGGCACTTTGAAGTCAGGACTGGAAAACTTGCACACTGAGATGAACACACGGTTTGACGACGTAGATCAACGATTTAATCGAGTGGATCACTTACTAGTAGTCCTTGGCGGTCAATTTGAACACCGAACTGAACAGCGATTGCTTCATGACGAGAGCGTTACGGAAGAATTCATGGTCATTAAATCACGTATTTTCGATCTTGAAAACAAAGTGAATCGCACGCATTGAAAAAGCAGACCTTCCACGGGGACTCCCCCCGAAAGGTCTGCTTTTTAGATTATAAATCCGCTTCCGCAATCGCTGTTGCGAGGGCGTCTTCTATTTGAGTTACAGGTCCCGTAATGTAATTGTTTATCATAATGGAGAAAACGAGTGGAGTCCCTTTTTTTGTCATCACATATCCGGATAGTGTGGATACCCCTGTAATCGAGCCGGTCTTCGCAGCAACATTTCCTTTTGTTGAATCTCCTTTCATACGGTTACGTAGTGTTCCGCCAACCATTCGATCCGCTTCACCTGCTAGCGGGAGCGATTCTCTGAAAGCTGGATACCAGGTCTCATCTCGGGCTCGAACGAGCAGCGTAGTAAACGTTTCGGAAGAGACTAGATTTTTGTGTGACATGCCGGAACCGTCACGCAACAGAACGGTGTCTTTTGATATACCGAGTCCTGCAAGTGTCTCAGACATCACTGCAAGCCCAGCGTTCCAACTCCCTTCCCCCTTTTCAACTCTTCCCATTTCTTTCACAAGCATTTCAGCATGCCCATTGTTACTCAACTTCATGAATGGAATATAGATTTCATTGAGCGGCATAGACTTCTTAGTTGAAAGGATCTTTGCATTATCAGGCACAACAGCACGCTGGAGTCCGTTCTTTCCAAGGACTTTAATCCCTTCTTTTTGCAAGGCACTCCGGAATACATCGAGCACCAGCTCGGAAGGTTGCCAAACCGCAGTCCACGAACGTGAACTTGTGGCACCGACAGGGATGGATCCTTCTACAATAATTCGATTTGTTCCATGTTCACGATGAATAGAAATCGTCTTTTTTCCATCTTTCCCAATAGTCGTCGCTTCATTCACAATGACAGATGTCTCAGTAGCAGGAGTTAAAGATACGCTTGGCAGTTCGCCTGCCTTTGCTCCAGGCTTTACTTCGACAATTACAGTACCTGTGTCATAATCTTCATTCGGTGAGAGTGTGAGGGCGGAAACTTGTGCACCAACGTAGTTGAATTCATCTGACCAGTTCAGATCTTGCGAATACCGGTCATCGTCGTACCAAGTATCATCCGCAAACAGATCGCCTCGAACCGTTTTGATGCCTTGTTGTTTCAACTCCTTCGCAAACGTTACCAAGTCGCTTTGAAGAAGTGTAGGATCCCCCTTTCCCACCAAATATACATCTCCTTGAAGGGTAGATCCTTTCTGCTTACCCGTTGTTGCCACATCTGTTTGGAAGCGATAATCCGAACCGAGTACTTCCAAGGCTGCAGCACCTGTCAGTAGTTTCATGTTGGAGGCAGGTCGCAATCGAATGTCACTCATATGTGAGTAAATAGATTCTCCTGTATCGGCATTTCGAACACTTACTCCTGTAATTCCTCCTTGTAATTTCGAATCTGCTAAAAGCACATCTAACTTCTTAGATAACGAAACTGAAGCATTCGCAGGTGGAGTTATCAAAGCTGCCGAAGCTGCGAGTGCAGGAATCGTTTGCTCATACGCAATCGGGAGATATGCAACAGTGATTAGTATTGCCAGTAAGAGAAGTTGTTTTCCATTTCGTTTGTTTAGCATCTGTCACCATTCCCTTTCAATTTTTCTCTAGTATATCAATTATTCAGTGATAAATACTGTTATAATATAGAATAATCAGAATTGGTGAATAGGTTATAGAGTAGTGGATTGGGTCGCCTGTCCCACATCGCCCTCGATTGGTACAGTTTATGTATCCTTCTAGTTGTATATGAGTGCAGAAGAGCGGTATTCCTTAAGGAGGTCTACTACTATGCGGGAAATCACCCAAGACGATACGGTCAATGAACCTAACGATGGAATACATCTTGTTGTCATTCTTGTTGTCGCAAGTATTGGTTCATGGCTGTATTTAGAGGATTGGGTCATCACTGGAATTGAAGCAGTCTACTTATCATTCGTCTTTCTCTTTTTTGATAAAAGAGGTTGGATCAAGTTGATGAAATTTGCAAGCATTCTCCTTATCTTCTGGATTATTCAAAGGTGGCTATTAAGTTTATCCATTTTTACGTAACAAAAAAAGAGGAAACATGTATCTACACATGGTTGTCCTCTTTTGTCGTTCTCATTCTTCAGTTTCCCACTCTGCAATCGCTTCTCGCACTCTTGGCGCCACTTCTGCACCAAGTAATCGAATTGCACTCATCACTTCATCGTGCGGCATAGACCCTAGCGGCACGTGGAGCAGAAATCGCGTAATCCCCACTTCTTTCCGTAACTTGATGATCTTTTTCGCCACATACTCCGAATCCCCAACATACAATGCGCCTTCTAAACTTCGTGCAGCATCATAAGACTCTCGATCGTAAGGTGCCCAGCCCCGTTCTTTGCCAATTGCATTCATTGCATATTGTGTAGATGGAAAAAATGCTTCCGCGGCTGTTCGTGTAGTTTCTCCGACAAACCCATGTGAATGAGACGCAATCTGCAATTTCGACACATCATGACCTGCTGCAGCTGCAGTGCGCTTATACAATTGAACTAGTGGCGCAAATTGAGTAGGTCGCCCTCCGATTATCGCAAGGACTAGTGGCAGTCCTAATTTTCCGGCTCTCACAACGGACTCCGGATTTCCTCCACTGCCAATCCATACGGGGAGCGGATTTTGTACAGGACGTGGATAGACGCCTCTACGATCGATTGTGGGACGATGTTTTCCATCCCAAGAAACCACTTCAGACTCCCGTAACTTCAACAGCAATTCCAACTTTTCATTGAATAACTCATTATAATCCGATAGATCTTGTCCGAATAACGGGAATGATTCAATGAATGACCCCCTGCCCGCCATAATTTCAGCGCGTCCGTTTGAAATTCCATCGAGTGTTGCAAAGTCTTGAAACACCCGTACTGGATCCGCAGAAGACAGCACGGTTACCGCACTTGTCAACCGAATATTGAACGTTTGCGATGCTGCCGCTGCGAGCAGAACTGCTGGGGAAGACGCTGCGTAATCGGCTCGATGATGTTCACCGACTCCGAATACATCGAGACCAACCCGGTCTGCAAGTACAATTTCTTCAACCACTTCACGTAAACGCTCCGCATGACTCTTCAGTTTTCCCGTCTCTAGATCTGGCGTTGTCTCAACGAACGTACTAATACCTATCTCCATCGCTTCATCCTCCTAAATGCATTGGTGATTTTCTTTATTGTACTCGTGAATGAGCTGAAATGGCGATACAAACACTTTTCTGGCTTTTATCATCAGTAGTTTCCTGGACGTACCCATTTGCGCATAAATAGAGGCACCTATAAATATAATAAAATGAAACGCTTTTGCGCATAACCCGTATACTAGAAATAGAACATATTTTATTACTAGATCTCGTTAAAAAAGGAGGACCATGTATGGAACAAAATGCAATCGTCGAATTGAAGAATTTGTCCAAAACGATCCGTGGAAAAAAGATTATCGATGATGTCAGTTTGCAGCTTTATCCTGGACAGATTACAGGATTTCTCGGACCGAACGGTGCCGGAAAGACGACCACAATCCGAATGATGGTCGGACTGATGAAAAAAAGCGGAGGAGAAGTCGTAATTGACGGACAAACGCTTTCCTCTGACTTTGAAGAAGCACTCTCTAAAGTTGGTGTAATTGTTGAAAATCCAGAAATGTATAAATTCATGTCTGGTTATAAAAACTTGTTACACTTCGCGCGCATGCAAAAAGGTGTAACAAAAGAACGGATTGACGAAGTTGTGAAACAAGTTGGCATGGAAAACCGTATCCATGAAAAAGTCGGGACCTATTCCCTCGGGATGCGTCAACGACTCGGTCTTGCACAAGCCTTGTTACATAGACCCAAGTTTTTGATATTGGATGAGCCGACAAACGGATTGGATCCTGCGGGGATTCGTGAATTCCGGGATTACTTGCGGCTGATTGCTAGAACGGAAGACGTCTCTGTTTTTGTATCCAGCCACATGCTATCGGAAATCGAACTAATGTGTGACCGTATTGCCGTCATTCAAAATGGGAAGCTCGTAGAAATCCGTGACATGCGTGACACACAGGAATCACATTACTATGTAGAAGCCACTCCTGCTGATCAAACCTTAGAACTTCTCGGTTCCTTCGGATTTAAAGCGGAACAAGTTAGTGAAGGATTCGTGATCCAAGCTGAAAAGACACAGATTCCGAAACTCGTTCAGGAACTACTGGTTGCAGGAATTGAGCTCTATGCCATTCAGCCGCATCGTAAAACGCTGGAAGACCAGTTCCTGGAATTGACTGGAGGTGGCCAACTTGCTGAAACTAATCCAAAATGAGTGGATGAAATTATGGGCGAAAAAAGGGACTTGGCTCATGGCCGGACTGATGATTGTACTCATTTTCTCCCTAGCAGGAATCGTGAAATGGTCAGGCAGTATGAATGAAGGCGAACCCGACTGGAGAGCCACTCTTCAAGGGAACTTGGAAATGGAAAAAGCATCGTTAGCAACGAATTTACTAAAAGGACAAAGTAAGCGTCATGCAGAAGAAAATGTCCAAATTTACGAGTATAGACTCGCTAATGATATCGCTCCCCTAAACGACACGAGTCGAGAGGGTATGATTTATAACCCTTCAGTTGGAAGCATAGCGATATTACTAACAGTGATTGTAGCTGCCGGTATCGTAGCCTCCGAATTCTCGCAAGGGACGATTAAGATGCTTCTGACACGTCCTGTAAAACGTTGGAAAATCATGACTTCCAAATACATGGCGGTTCTGTTATTCGGCTTCCTTCTTATGTTGATCGGATTTGTAACAACTATAGTAAGCGCATTTCTCTTTTTCACATCTGAAGGGGGGCAAGCACTTGCAGTCTCTGGAGGGAATATCGTAGAAGTCTCTATTTGGGGCCATGGTCTTTACATGTTACTCCTATCCTTTGGCAATGTGATTATCACGGCAACGTTTGCGTTCATGGTGGGAAGTGTCTTCCGATCCAGTGGTATGGCAATTGGATTATCCCTATTCATCTACTTCACTGGAAATGTCGTCGTTGCACTGTTAGCACGATATGAAATCGTGAAATACTTATTGTTCACACACATGGATCTAACGATGTATGAGTCGAATTACGTTTTGAATGATGACATCACACTACCCTTCTCGCTTGTTGTCTTAGCTGTCTATCTTGTCGTATTCTTAATCATCAGCTATACCGTGTTTACAAAAAGGGATATTACGGCTTAATTTAACTCACCCGCTACCTTCTAATTTTTCCTAGGTAGCGGGCGTTTTGACTTTTCAAACATTTCTCTTTATAATTGAGAATGGTTATCAACTAAGGGGGAGTTGCATGTTTTATCAAATTAAACGGATGACTGTGAAAGAAGGTACATCCACGAAAGTGACAGACAAATTCAGCGGTGAAGGATTAATCGAAAAACAAACCGGCTTTCTCGGACTTGAAGTACTTGTTAAAGAAAGTCGTCGTGGTGACGGGGAAATCCTAATCGTTGTCCGTTGGGAGTCCAAGGAGGACTGGAAGAATTGGGAGAAGAGCCCCGAACACATCGCGGGTCACAAAGCGAACGCTGGAAAGCCGAAACCTGAGTATATTATCGATTCCCGTCAAGATACGTATGAGGTGACAGCTTCGAAGTGAATAAGTTTTCAACAAACCGGCTACACTTCTAGTAAAGTGAGTCGGTTTTTCGTATGAATAGGATTTCTTTTAATCTTTGATGAAGGAGCAACTCTTTGCATTTATACGAGTTCTGTCTAAGTTCACGACATCGCTTTGTAACAATTGTTACAGAATTTTCTCTTGAATTCGTGTAATTTAGTTTATACCTTGCTTCCACCGGGTAAAATTACTTAAGAGGAGGGACAAAATATGCAGACAGAATGCGAAAGTTATGTGATGGTTCGTGAGTTACATCACCTCAGCGAAGAATATCAACTTGCGCCAACTCAATTAAAATCAACGATCCTCACTGACATCCGCCTGATAGAAGAAGCCCTCAGCCTTTTGAATTATGACACGACTCCACCTATGTAATACTTTCAAGTCTCTTTATTTATGGAAACTAACGTATCCGATCCATATACCTCCTCTACCGTTTCACGTATTGTGGGGATTTCGCTAAAAAACCAGCTCCCGACAGTTAAAGATGTCGATTAGAAGCTGGTTTTTGTGTTTTATGAGTGTGCCATCAGCGCTTGTTTTTTTGTAAGTTCAATTTCGAAACCAAGATCCTCTAACATACGGAAGTCAGAATTATCTTCTTGACCACCTGTTGTTAAATAATCCCCGACAAATATACTATTTGCTGCATACATCCCCATTGGTTGAAGTGATCGTAGGTTGACTTCACGACCACCTGATATACGAATTTCCTTCGTTGGATTCATGTAGCGGAAGAGTGCCAATACTTTTAAGCAGTAGCGTGGATCCAATTCGTTTGTTCCTTCTAACTTTGTACCGTCAATTGCATGCAAGAAATTTACAGGAATAGAATCGGCATCTAAGCGACGAAGGGCGCGTGTGATATCGACCACATCCTCCTTAGTCTCTTTCATCCCGATTATGGCACCAGAGCATGGAGAGATTCCGTATTTCTTAGCAATTTCAACGGTGTCCACACGATCCTTATACGTATGCGAAGTTGTGATGAAATCATGATGGCGTTCTGAAGTATTCAAGTTATGGTTATATCGATCGACACCGGCAGTCTTTAATTGTTCTGCTTGTTCTTCTTTTAAAATCCCTAAACAAGCACATACCGTTAACCCATACTTTTCTTTAATTTCCTCAACAGCTTCACTAACCACTCGGACGTCTTTTCGAGTTGGGCCTCGCCCACTTGCAACGATGCAATAAGTCCCAATGTTGTTTTCAAACGCACGTTTTGCCCCTTCTAGTATTTCTTCCTTTGAGATGAATGGATACTTTTCAATTGGAGCTGTTGATTTTGAAGATTGCGAGCAATATCCACAGTCTTCCGGACAGAATCCACTCTTTGCATTTATAATCATATTCAATTTCACTTTTTTCCCGAAGTAATGACGTCGAATTTCATAAGCTCCATCCAATAAGATTAAGACATCGTCATCATTTGTATTTAAAATCGATAACGCTTCTTCGTTTGAAAGTTCTTTTCCATCAATGACTTCTTGTGCGAGTACTTTCCATTTCATGTTGTACGCCCCTTTTAGTGTGAATGAATTTTTTCAAGATCGGATATAATCTCGCCGCAAGTACCCCCGTACCTACCGCTAGGACAACGTCTATAACAATCGTGCTAAAGAAACCAGCTACCACAACGTGCATCGCGTTGGCAGGTGTATCCAACCAACTATTTAGTGCGACATACAAGTAAGGAACTCCAATTGCATAAATAACTAGTGTTCCCACCAAATTTGCTACGATGAAATGCTTACGCTTTGGAACAGGAACGCGCTCAATGATGAACCCGATGACATACGCAGCTGCAGCAAAGCCAATTAGGTAGCCGAATGTAGGTTGTAGGAGATACGTGATTCCTCCGCCTTTTGTAAAAACTGGTAGTCCTGCAAGTCCCACAAACAAATACACAAGCTGACTTTGCAGACCTCGAGTACTTCCTAGTAGCGCTCCTGCCAAAAACACAATAACGATTTGTAATGTGAAAGGAACAACTGGTAGCGTGATCTTAATGAAAGCACCAATTGCAGTTAGAGAAGCAAAAACTGCAATAATGGCCATTGAATTTATTGGATTGCTGCTTTTCATACAAACTGGCCTCGTTTATTGAAGAATTGCTCCATCACTTCTTTCGTCGTCTGAACCATCCACCCGATTTCTTCTTCAGAAATCACATAAGGTGGCATGAAGTAAATGATGTTACCGAGTGGTCGAATGAGAAGTCCTTTTTTTAGAGCTTGTTGATAAATTTCATAACCAATTCGTTCCTCACTCGGAAAAGGAGTTTTCGTTTCTCGGCTTGCTACCAATTCAATTGCACCCACAAAACCGGTCTGACGATATTCTCCGACATACGGTAAGTCGTCGAATGCCTCATGAGCAAGATCTTTTAATAACTGTTGTTTTGGCACTAATTGTTCTAAAACGTGTTCATCTTCAAAAATGGCAAGCACTTCCTGTGCTGCACGGAGTGCGAGTGGATTTCCTGTGTAACTATGTGAATGCAAGAACGCTTTCATAGTGCCATAGTCATCGTAAAAGGCTTGATACACATCCTCTGTTGTTAACACTGCAGATAGGGGTAAGTAACCGCCCGTAATCCCCTTTGACAAGCATAAAAAGTCCGGTGTGATCTGAGCTTGTTCACACGCAAAAAGTGTTCCTGTTCTGCCGAAGCCTACTGCCACTTCATCAGCAATCAGGTGTACATCATACGCATCGCACAAATCTCGTAGTTTTTTCAAAAATATCGGAGGATACATTTTCATTCCAGCTGCAGCTTGAATCAACGGTTCGATAATGGCGGCAGAAATTGTATCCGCGTGTTCCTTAAATTGTTTTTCTGTATCTTGAATACATTCGGCATGACACGTTTCAGGAGATTCACCGAATGGACAACGGAAGCAATCCGGTCCTTGTGCGTGTACTACATTAAGTAATAATGGTGCATACACGTCGTTATATAATCCAACGCCACCCATAGAGAGTGCTCCGAGCGTTTCTCCGTGATACGCATTTGAGAACGCTAGAAATCGTTTTTTCTTTGGTCGGCTAGTTTGAGCACGGTATTGAAAACTCATTTTGAGTGCAACTTCAATTGCTGCAGATCCATTGTCTGCGAAAAATACTTTCTCCAGTCCTTCTGGCGTTAACTTTACAAGCTTTTCTGCGACGTGAATCGCGGGTTCATGTGTGAAATTCGCAAAAATCACATGCTCCAGCTTTTGAGCCTGATCTGCGATAGCCTGGCTAATCCGCGGATTCGTATGACCAAATAAATTGACCCACCAAGAAGACACAGCGTCTAAGTATCGGTGGCCTTGCTTATCTGTTAACCAGACTCCCTTCCCACTTTCTATAATAATCGGTGGAAAGGTCTCATAATCTTTCATCTGTGCACACGGGTGCCAGATATGGTCAACATCTCGCTTTTGCAGACTTTCATACGTCATCGGTCAACAACCTTTCTAGAACAGGTACATTTGTATAGCTCTCGATTGTGCGGTTTACCTCAATGACGACAGATGGTAAACCTGTAAACCGTCGGATTGTGTCTATGTTGTTTTGTTCTAACGGACTATTTTCAAACTGATTAAACACAATTCCTAACACACTGATTCCACGCGTATTTAACGCTTCAATCGACAACAACGTGTGATTAATAGTTCCTAGTTTCGCAGAAGCTACAAGTACGACTGGTAATTTCGAATGTTCCACCACATCCATTAATGTACGGGTCGTGTTTGAGTGAAGGGGCACATATAATCCGCCTGCTCCTTCGCAAATCACAGTATCAAATTTTGTTTTTAATTGCTCGATTGTTTGTAACAACAGATTTTCGTCAATTTGCCGGCCCTCTAACTCCGCTGCATAATGGGGAGATGCTGCTACAGGAAATGAATATGTATTGAGTGAATCATTGTTCAAGGAATACAAACTGTGATCCATATAACTCGACGTATCCTGGTAATGCCCCTTATCTGTATCTGCAACAAGACCTGTTTGTACAGGCTTGTAAGGCGTGACAGCCATCCCAGATTGCTGAAGTTCTCTCAAGAATAACGTTGTCACAAATGTTTTTCCGACGTCCGTATCTGTCCCAACTACCCAAAAATGTTGCATCGTAAATACCTTCTTCATCTATCAGAATGAACTCCATTTGTGTTAACCTGTATATTATATAGGTTAACACAAATAGGTTATCATAATTTTAATCATTCGTAAAATGGAATTAAAAAAGCAGACTAATAAGGAGCTAGTTGCCCCCTACTGTCTGCTAAATTTGTATTTTGGCATATCGATTCTATTCGAACTCTTTTTAGAAATGAGATTAGGGAACCGTGCGTTAACAAGGAGCTCGTCAACTAGATGGTTTTCGAACAAGTCCCACGTAGAGCATGAACGCTATCAAGCTACAGCTTATAATGACAATTCCGAGTGGCATTGCGGTTTGGTCGCCTAAGATTCCAACAAGTGGAGAGACGATTGCTCCTCCTATGAATGGCAACAAGCCTAGGAATGCAGACGCACTCCCAGCAGCCTGACTTTGTCGATGCATCGCGAGTGAAAACGAAGCGGTCGAGACCATTCCAACACTGGAAACTATGAGAAAGAATGCTGTTGCCACAATGAATAAAGGTCCTTGCTGCCAAACGACAAGCAGCAACAATACACTCCCTGTTAATGAAATGCATACGCCTATCATTAGGAAATTAAATTCCGATATCTTATGGGATAGACGTCCCGTGATTTGTGCAGCTGCAATGATCCCGATACCGTTCAACGCGAAGAATAGAGAAAACTGTTGTGGTGAGACGCCATACATGTTTTGCAGGACAAAGGGAGAACCTGCGATATAAGCGAACATGGAAGACATGACGAATGCTTGAGTCAGTGCAATTCCCATGAATTCGCGATCTCTGAGTAAGCGACTGAATGTCTTAAATACCGAGAGAATTCCCTTTTCAGCACGGTTTTCAATCGGAAGTGTATCTGGTAAAAAGCCTGCAGTACCAACAAACATTAGTAATCCGATTCCGCCAAGCACGAAGAATACGACCGGCCATGAAGCAAAACTTAAAATAGCACCACCCGCAATCGGCGCGAGAATGGGAGCAGCTCCATTAACGATGGAGAGTAATGCCATGAATTGTGTGAGTTCGTGTCCTTTGTACAAATCCCGAGCACACGCCCTAGCAATGACAATACCTGCAGCACCTGTTAACCCTTGAACAAAACGCAGGATGATAAATGGCCAGATGGACGTTGTGAACGCACAGAGTATCGAAGCAACGGCATAGACAACGAGCGTCAGAACGAGTGGCCGACGTCTTCCGTAAATATCACTTAGCGGACCAAATATAAGTTGACCGGTGCCAAGTCCAATCAAACAAGCCGTCAAACTTAATTGGACTAATGAGGTCGACGCACTCATATCTGATGCTACTGCTGGCAGTCCAGGCAAATACATATCCATCGACAACGGACCAAAGGCGGTCAGTGATCCGAGCAATACGACAAGCCATAGCGTCGGTAGTGGTTTTTTCATGGTAATTACTTTTGTCATTTCCCCAAATCCTTTTCTATGAAATCATACGGTGGAGTATACCATATTGTTAGTAATATGTAGTGCTGAAGCGAGCGGATGACAAGCTTAATAGAGCGGTTCGTCGGGAGAATGGACCGCCACGCTCAATGAGATCATCTAGTACTATCAATCAAAAAAATACGAACGCAGCAAAGGCGTTCGCACTTTTTAGATAAGCTTACGTTCCGCAATACGTACGATAAGGTAAGGACGAATTCGTGGGCGCTGTATAAGGAGCCTGCTCGGCAGAGTATGCATAAGGTGACTCAAGCACACGGTTAAGTTCGTACAACACGCCGAAGTCACCGTGCTCTGCTGCTTCGATCGCCTCTTCTACTCGATGGTTGCGCGGAATCACAGAAGGGTTGCTAAGTCGCATCACTTCATAAGACTCTTCATTCGTTGCAGTCTGTTGCTCGCGTCGTGCCTCCCACTTCTTCTTCCATTCGCAGAAGGCATCTTCACTGAACCACTTAGGTTGCTCTACACACTCATCCGATAATGCTCTGAAAGTATTCGTGAAGTCTGCTTTTGCTTCTTTCATAAGAATGAGCAACTCTTTCCCAAGTGCTTCGTCTCCCGATTGTTCATCCAACAAACCTAGCTTCGCTCGCATCCCGTTAAGCCACTCTCGCTCAAAGTTCAGACCAAAGTTAGCGAGTTGCTTCTCTGCAATCTGAATAGCTGTTTCTTGACTATCGTCAAGCAGTGGCAACAAGGTTTCTGCTAGTCTTGCTAAATTCCACGATGCGATTCCTGGCTGATTGCCATATTTATAACGTCCATATTTATCAATGGAACTGAACACAGTTGCGGGATCGTATACGTCCATAAATGCACATGGGCCATAGTCGATTGTTTCTCCACTAATGGTCATATTATCGGTGTTCATGACACCGTGAATGAACCCGACAAGCTGCCACTTGGCAATCAACGCTGCCTGACGCTCGATGACTTTCCCGAGAAACCGTTCGTATCGATTGTCCTCTGATAGAATTTCTGGATAATGCCGCTCTATTGCGTAATCCGCCAGCTTCTTCAAATCTTCAGGTTCTTGACGAGCGGCTGCATATTGGAACGTACCCACTCGTAAATAACTACTCGCTGTCCGGATTAGCACCGCTCCAGACAATATAGTTTCGCGTATTACGTCATTGCCAGTCAAGGTAACGGAAAGACTACGTGAAGTAGGTATGCCTAATGCGTACATCGCTTCGCTAATGATATACTCACGTAACATGGGACCAAGTGCAGCCAGACCATCACCGCCACGTGAAAAGGCTGTGGGACCCGATCCTTTCAAGCCGATGTCCACCCGATTCCATGACGGTGTTAACTGCTCACCTAAGAGAATAGCTCGTCCGTCACCAAGCATCGTAAAGTACCCGAACTGATGACCAGCATATGCTTGCGCGATTGGCGTAGCACCTTCTGGTAGTTCATTACCGGAAAGTACTTCCTGACTTAGCATCTCAACTTGCAATCCAAGTAACACAGCAAGATCTTCATTCAGTAAGATTACCCTTGGTGAAACTGCCTTTGCTGGAGTTGCTTCCCCAAAGAAAACTTCCGGTAATCGACTGTAGCTATTATCCAAATTCCATCCTACTTCTGAATCCACGTGATCACTCCCTTTACATGTATACTACCCTTAGGTTAATCAAAAACGATAGGAATATGAATTGTTTAAACGATTGATGAAACAATCGTATATTCACAGTCCTTATATGAATGAATAATCAAGTTCACAATCCGATTGCTGCACACCTGAATGACCTTCTTGTTCATTAGAAAAAAACCAGTGTATCAACACAGAGGAGCAGCTCTCCTCAGTCCGATACACTGGTTTTTAGTTATTTTTCAATTGCTTGGTGTCCACTATATAAAGTGGCGTATTATGTCCTTCACCATTTACAATCAGTTTGCCAAATTCATTAAAACGCGGATTTACAAGTCGTTCTCCGACACCGTTCAATATCTTGATTGGTTCTGCAGTGTCCTCCTTCAGATGAAATAGTTTTACAGTATCGCTTTCTCCTTTTGTAACACTTAGAGCCAAATAATCGTCATAGATTGCATAATCGCTATTTTCAGGGACATCCAGTATATGAACTTTACCAGTAGCTAAATCAAGGTAACCTAGTGCATAATCACTTCCATTAGACGAAAATTGAGCGTAGATTCGATCGTCACCAAGTGTAAGATAGGAGACACTTTCATAAGGCACCGTATAGGTCTGCCAAATCTTTCTACTCTCTAGATTATAGATAGATACATGAACGGATGCGCCAGTTCCCCCTCCTAGTTCTTCCACTACAGCTACTCTTCCATTCTGGACATTTGTGAAATCGCTGTCGTTTTCTTTTACATCGTGGAGTTTCATTTTTTGGTTAGTTTCCAAATCATAAAGATAATACACCGGCATGTCGGAGAATCCAGAATAGAGGATTTGATGTCCTATCAACTGAACGCTCATAGAGTCTTCTAGTAGAACATGCTCCTTACCGGTTATCCTATTTAATATGTGTATTTCACTAGTTCCCCATATAACCCAGTTTTCATTTGCCGATAATGTCACACTCGAAAACTCAATATTCTCAGAAGGCATCACCAATACCGTTTCTTTCTGATTATCGATAGAATACGAATATATCCCTCTTCCATCCGTATAAATGATTTCATTATTTTCTTCCACATAGATGGAATTGATTAAATCCGGGTATGTGACATTAGGCACAATAACTTTTTGAATTGTTTCTTTAGATACGGCTTCTTGGAACGCTTGCTCCTGTTGTTCTTGCTGTACATAAGGGACTACGAGAACGCCTGCCACAAAGACAAAAGCAGCGGCTGTCATAAGTGGTTTCATAGTTGGGCGTTTAAGAGTGGTTTCAGATTCGAGACGTAGTTGGGCTTGATGAAGTATGCGTTGCTTTACCGTATCTTCCAGAACAAGTTGCTCAGGTAACACTTTGTCTAATTGGTTGTGAAATTTATTAGCCATCAGCGTTTTCCTCCTTCAAGATTCCTTTTAAAAGACGTCGTCCCCGTGCCAATCGAGTTTTCACTGTATTAGCGGAGCATTCGAGCACATCTGCCACTTCTGATACCGTCATTTCCGCGTAGTAATGCAACCAAATCACCTCTTTATACTTCAGCGGAAGCCGATCAATCAGTTGCTTCAACTCGTTACCCGATTCCTTGCAAATCACTTGTTCTTCAGTAGTTTGAAGGGATAGTAACCATTTCCCCACTTGATGAGAAAACTCTAGTTTACGGTAATGCCAACTTTTAAAGAGGTTGTGACATTTGTTCATGGCAATTCGGTATAAGTAAGTTTTTACTGACGAACGATGCTCAAACTCATCAATGTGTATGTAGTATTGAATAAAAACTTCTTGGATGATATCTTCTGCTTTGGTCTTTTCTTTCACGATAGCGTACACGACGCGGAGTAAATAATCGCCATATTGACTCATCACTTCAGCGAGTAACCTATCACGTTCGTTTCTTTCCAATCTGTCACCCCCACTACTCTCTATCTGTTAGACAACACACGACTAGATATGGTTTCACTTCTATCGTTTATAAAAAGTTCAATCTCGTTAAATACTCAATTAATACAGTGCTAATAGTCTGTCTGCACTAAAGTTTCACACTAGGAATGAATTTATTCCCAACTTTCGATTATTTCCCCGAAAATAATTCTCATTCCGACAATATATAACACTTATTTGCACAAAAAGAAAACCCAACCACAAAACGTGTCCGTTTGTGGCGGGTTTACAAGAATCTTCTATTACTGCCAAGCGCTCATTCCGCCTTTGACATTGATGACCTCGGTGAATCCTTCTTTTTTCAGCATTCCGGCTGCACGAACACTACGCATCCCGCTTTGGCAAATCACGTATGTTTCTTTATTCTTGTCTAGCTCACCCATACGTTTTCCCAAATCATTGAGGGGTATATTTTTAAACTCTTTGACATGGCGACCTTTGTATTCTCCAGGTGTTCGAACGTCTACAAATTGCTTTGACTTATCTTTCGTTAATGCTTTTACTTCAGTAGCAGACATCGTACGAATACCTTTTGCCGGCTTCATACGCCACACTAAAAATGCTACAAGTAATAGGATTAAAATCCAACCCATTGCTAACTCCCCCAATTGTTATTGATTAACACCAATATACCTACACGGGTATATAAAAGCAATATATTTGTCCATTAAAAAACGCAGATCAACTTGATCTGCGTCTGTTTGGGTTTATCTCTTTTCAGACAGTGCTAAAAAGAATGTTGCTAGTGGTCCAAGTAAAAGGGAAAGCAAGAACCAGTTCAAACCTGTTCGATTCTTCCCTTGTGCCAATACGGCATTAATTAGCGCGAGCGTTCCCCATCCAACAAAATAGCCTTCATTCATAATTAGCTACCTCCTGATTCATTATCGATTTCTTACTATGTTACGTATAAAGATTCCAATCGGTTTCGTTTTCGAGTAATGCGCAGTATTCCGAAAAGTCAATTCAGTCACCAAAATATATGATAGGATAACTGAAGGAGGGGTTACCTATGAATAACATTACATTTGATGACATTTATAATGCTGGAGTTGTAGTAATAACTTCCGATACGTATATCCAATATCATTTACCTACTATGCCTCTCTATTATGATAGCAATTATATCTCATTCCAAAAGATACCTTCGGTTGCGGAGTTCCAAAAAGCAGAACATGCAATGAGACTCTACCATAGTGCAAGGAATCAGCATCATCTGAAATTTACATTCCCTCAAAACGAGCGGTTGTCTAAAGAAGTAATCGCTTATTTAACTCATACTGGTTATGACCTTGGTTTTCTAGAATTATATGTACTTCATCCAAAGGACTTTCCAAAAATCTCTCCCTCTTCAACTATCAAAATACAACCAGTCACTAAGTCCAATCTTGAAGCATTCCTCCACTTGCAGAGAAACATCGATGAGCAGTTCGGTAAAGAGTTTGCAATGCAAAAAGAAGCAATGCATAGAAGAAATTTTACAGACTCAGATTGGCTCCAAGTAATGGCCTATTCCGAAGGAGAGCCTGCAGGATCTGTGGATTTGATCATTCGGTCCCATACTGTTGAAATTGACGGCCTGCATGTGTTGGAGTATATGCGACATAAAGGGGTAGGCAGCCATTTGCAAAACTTTGTCATGGAGCACTTTCCTGAAAAAGTGGTTATTCTTGTAGCGGATGGAGAAGACACTGCGAAGGACATGTATCTACGACAAAACTATCAGTATATTGGATACCAATATGAAGCAGTTAAAGCATAATCATTAGTCTTATCAATCACCCCTGTTTACGAGTTACGCTGAAGGGACAATAAATACTCATAGAACAGGAAGTGAACTGTATGAAAGATCTCACTAAGTCTGTACAGACAACATTATTAGAGCCATGTTAGATGGTAGCCGGGTTGCTGCACTTGTTACAGATCCATCTCAGCCAGACAGTCCAATTATCTATGCAAATAAAACATTCGAAACTATGACCGGTTATACAATTTCCGAAACACTAGGAAAGAACTGCCGATTTTCACAAGGCAAAGATACGGTTCCTAGATCTATCAAAGAGATCAGAGATGCAATCCATAATCAGCAACCGATTACAAAGATACTTAAGAATTATAGAAAAGATGGCTCACTGTTCTGGAATCGTTTGCATATAGAACCGCTACAAATTGAAGATCGCCTATTCTTTATCGGTACTCAAACAAATGTTTCAGTCGAATATAGACAACGGGAGAACTTTTTGATAAAGAGAATGAAATCGAACAACACCTGCTCCCTATTATGATGATTCAGGAAAACTTAGCCGCCGTTTCCCATATTGGAGAAATGTGCCCACAGCAATCCAACATATTAACACAAAAGCTTAGTGAATTCGTGCAACAACACGCCGTAGATCATATTATCATCGACATTACAGGTTTGTATTGGAATCACGAGTCCCCGCTATCAAGTTTGTTTGTTGTTCAGGAAGTTTTAAAACTAATGGGCACTAAGCTATACGTTACTGGAATTATACCGAAGTCGGCACAATCACTTGCACGTTCACAAGTTTCCAATCAGCATCTCAGAACGTTTTCAAGCATACAACAAGCTATTGAAAAAATTCAATAACGTTTATAATCATGGCCCACCTTCTTACATTCCGATTAAAATATACGCGAAATAAACCTGTGTATTTATTAGTAAATAAATAACTAATAATCTATAAATTCGAATCGGTTTCCAGAAGTTTTTCACGTTAGCTTCGGCTGGTAGTTTTTGAATACGACCACATTACTTCCATATTATTTTTGTTATCAAGTGTATATTTCATTAAAGAAAGATAACTGTTATAGGAAGTTTGGAGGTGACAGATTTAGTTCTATCAATTGCTTGTATATTTACCTAACAACGGCTAATTTCATCTTTGGTGAATATAGAGGCTTGTAAATTTATAATCCACCATTCGAGTTGCAAGCATATGGATAGCTATGCTAGACTTTGAGACAATCGAATAATATTCCTTCGGGGCAGGGTGAAATTCCCTACCGGCGGTGATGAGCTCAAGTGGCTCTTAGTCCGTGACCCGGCTGCATTTTTTGTAGACGGTGGATTTGGTGAAATTCCAAGGCCGACAGTTAAAGTCTGGATGGGAGAAGGAATGGTGCGTTTTTCAAATTTTTCTTTTGACTGACGCTTATTTTGTCATGCTTACCCAGCCCCGCACAGTTGTTGCGGGGCTTTTTTATGTTACATGAGGAATCTATGATTCAGGAGTGTTGTTAACGTTGGAAATTGAACAGTATATGCAAATTGCTTTTTCTCTTGCACAAGGTGCGGTTGGACAAACTTCACCTAATCCGCCAGTCGGTTCCGTTGTTGTGAACCACGGTAGAATTGTAGGAATGGGTGCTCATTTGCGTGCGGGAGAGCGGCATGCGGAGAGAGTTGCGCTCGATATGGCAGGGCAGGAAGCGCTTGGTGGAGATTTGTACGTCACGCTTGAACCTTGTTCACATACCGGCAAAACCCCACCATGCGCAGAAACGATTGTACAAGCGGGTATTTGCCGTGTCTACGTTTCATCGCTCGACCCAAATCCACTAGTTTCAAGCACAGGAATTCAGCTTCTACGAGATGCAGGAATTGAAGTGCACACTGGGATTTGTACGGATTTGGCTCACGCGTTGTATCAACCTTTTTTCCATTTCATTCAAACCAAACAACCTCATGTAACGTTAAAAACAGCTATGACATTAGACGGTAAAATTGCAGCATTTTCAGGACACAGTAAATGGGTGACAAGTGAGCAAGCTCGACTTGACGTCCATCGTCTTCGCCATGTCCATGATGCCATTTTAACCGGTAGTAACACGATCCTTCACGACAATCCCCTTCTTACCACCAGATTGCCCCAAGGTGGACTTCATCCTATTCGAGTTGTTTTAGATACACAATTAGCTACACCTATTGCAAGTCAGATCATTCAAAATAGTGATGCGCCGACATGGATTTTTTGTAGTAGCACCGCTTCTAAAGAACGTGAATCCAATTTATTAATGCACGATCATGTTGAAATTGTCCGTATGAATGAACCGGTGATTTCAGTAATAGCCGTACTGGAGGAACTTGGTGCACGCGACATCATGACACTTCTCGTAGAAGGCGGAGCATCTATAAATGCATCATTCTTGCAAGCGAATGCTGTCGATCGGATTATTTCCTACATTGCCCCAAGATTGCTGGGCGGTTCAGATTCACTCACTCCAATTGGTGGAGCAAATCCTGCCTTAATGAGTGATGCAAAGGACTTTGTATTTGTAAAAATAGAACAGCTTGGCCCGGATTTAAAGGTAATAGCTGTCCCTAAAGGAAGTGATGCGCTTGTTCACAGGAATTATTGAAGAGATCGGGACAATTCGCAAAGTACGTTCTTCGGGTCAATCGATGCAACTCACAATTGAAGCTGTAAACGTGCTGACGGACGTTCGATTAGGCGACAGTATCGCTGTAAACGGAACTTGTCTAACCGTCACTTCATTCACATCTAACCAATTTACAGCCGACGTTATGCCAGAAACGTTTCGATTAACCTCTTTACACAATGCGAGTACGGGAACTCCAGTAAATTTGGAGCGCGCCCTTAGCGCAGACAGCCGGCTAGGGGGTCATTTCGTATCGGGACATGTCGATGGAACAGCTATCGTTCAGCAATGCCAGCATATTGAAAACTCACTCGTCATGTATTTATCTCTTCCTCCGGGAGGATTCATGTACGTGATTCCGAAAGGATCAATTGCGTTAGACGGGACATCATTAACAATATTTGACGTTACGGATGAAATGATTTCCATTTCGCTCATTCCGCATACTCAGGAAACGACGGTTCTCACGCAGCGAAAACCTGGAGATCGGGTGAACGTGGAGTTCGATATGCTCGCGAAATATACACATAAAATGTTGCAACCTCATACGTCATCTAGTAAAAAGCCACTGACAGAAGAGTTTTTAGAGCGCAACGGATTTTTATAAAGAAAGGGTGAACAATCATGTTTGACTCCATTGAAGAAGCAATTAAAGACTTAAAACTTGGGAAGCCGATTATCGTTGTGGATGATGAAAATCGTGAAAATGAAGGCGACTTCATCTGCTTAGCAGAGCACGCGACACCTGAAATGATTAACTTTATGGCAACAAAAGGACGCGGTCTTATCTGCACACCAATTACGGAGTCTAAAGCAACACAACTCGGACTGTCCATGATGACTGCAAACAATACAGATACACATGGAACTTCGTTTACAATTAGTATTGATCATTCTGAGGCAGATACAGGAATAAGTGCGTTTGAACGTTCCGAGACTATTTTAAAAATGTTGGAAATAAATGCAGCACCAACTGATTTCAGACGGCCTGGCCATGTCTTTCCACTCATCGCACAAGATCACGGTGTGCTCACTCGTACCGGTCATACAGAAGCTTCAGTAGATCTCGCTAAACTTGCAGGAAGTGAACCTGCTGCCGTAATATGCGAAATTATGAGCGAAGATGGTTCAATGGCGCGAGTACCTGAATTGCGAGAACTCGCTGACAAAGAAGGGCTAAAATTCATCAGTATTGAAGATTTAGTCCACTATCGAATGCATAACGAAACGCTTATTCAACGAGAAGCTGAAGTTATGCTACCTTCGTCATTCGGCTTCTTTAAAATGGTCGGGTATACCGAAAAGTTGACGGGAAATGAACACGTAGCCCTTGTGAAAGGTGACATCACAACAAATGAACCGATTCTTGTAAGAGTGCATTCGGAATGCCTGACTGGTGACATATTCGGTTCGTCTCGCTGTGACTGTGGACCTCAGCTACATGCAGCTCTCGCACAAATCGAAGAGGAAGGTCGCGGGGTTTTACTATACATGCGCCAAGAAGGTCGTGGAATTGGGCTCATTAACAAGCTGAAGGCCTATGAGCTACAAGAGCAAGGACTCGATACTGTTGAAGCAAACGCGGCGCTTGGCTTCCCTGATGACTTACGGAATTACGGTATTAGCGCACAAATCCTTGATGATTTAGGAATTGTAAACGCCCGGTTGCTAACAAATAACCCAAGAAAGATGGATGGGTTAGCAGATTACGGCATTACGATTACTGAGCGTGTTCCAATTGAACTGCCAGCGCTCCCTGAAAACAAGAAATACTTGGAAACGAAAGTAGAAAAACTGGGTCATTTACTGACAATATAGGAGGAAATTTAAATGGGAAATGTATATGAAGGTCATTTAGTTGGTACAGGATTAAAAATTGGAATCGTAGTTGGACGGTTTAACGAATTCATAACAAGTAAGTTACTATCTGCTGCACAAGATGCATGCAGACGTCACGGTGTTACTGAAGAGGATATCGACATTGCGTGGGTTCCTGGAGCTTTTGAAATTCCGATGATCGCTAAGAAGATGGCAGATTCCGGGAAATACGATGCGGTTATCACACTCGGCACGGTTATTCGTGGAGCGACGCCTCATTTTGACTACGTGTGTAGTGAAACTGCTAAAGGCGTAGCTGCTGCTGGAATGCAATCTGGGATCCCTGTCATCTTTGGTGTTTTGACAACAGATTCTATTGAGCAGTCCATCGAACGTGCAGGAACAAAAGCTGGTAACAAAGGCTGGGATGCTGCAGTATCTGCAATTGAAATGGCAAACTTGAACAAACAATTTTCTTAATAGATAAAGAACGCATCCCTATGGAATTAGGGATGCGTTTTTTCATTTCGTGAAATCTATTTTTTTCGAAAGAGCGAGCATAATGCTTCCACCGACGGTCATTGACACTAGTTCGCCAGCGCCTACTGTGAACCAGGTGATCCAGAACGGCGCACCGTACAATATCGTCAACTGTCCCGCAACAGTGAACATGGAAACAGCGAAAATTACAGCAGTCCAGACAAATTTCATTTTGTCTGTCTTCAGCCTTTTCGTAGCAGCTCTACTGATTAGTAGTACGAAAAACGTAGCTACTCCACCGATCGGTACGTCCAGAAACCATGTTGGCGAGAAGAAGTTTGCTAGCACTACTCCAGCTGTTACAGCGATAATGTATCGCTTATGAAACAGCGCTAAATAGTTGAACATCTCCGACAACCTCAATTGGACCGCTCCGAAACTGATGACTGCAAGCGTGAGAGTAACAGCGACATATAGCCCCGCCACAACCGCCATTTTCGCAAGTTCTCCGACCGCAATACGCGGACGCTCTTTTACGAGTAACGTCATATATAGTCCTCCTTTGTAAAACAACAGAATTGCTGTTTTAGTAGTAACTGCGACCAAAGGAAGAAGAAGCCTATCGCTTCGTCAAAAAGTGTCGCAGTGCAGGTAAAAAACCTGCTTGCCTAGTATAGCAGAATTTATCGCACCTGGACATGGTTACTTCGCAGTCCAGCCACCGTCGATTGGAATGACGGTTCCATGAATATAATCTGAAGCCGCTCCCGCTAAGTATAGTGTCAGCTTTGCGACTTCTTCAGGCTGTGCCCATCGTCCTGCAGGTGTTTCTTGCGCGACCCACTCTGCAATTTTGCCATCTCCCGAAAAATCAGCAGCGTTCATTGGGGTTTGAATTGCCCCTGGTGCTATCGCGTTCGCACGGATTCCTTCCCTACAATAATCAAGGTTGACCTGCTTTGTATAACCTACCACTGCATGTTTCGAAGCGGTATAAGCTGCTCCTCCACCGCCACCAACGAGGCCTGCGATGGATGCCATATTTACCAGAACTCCTGATTTCCGCACAAGCATACTTGGTAAAATTGCATTCGTTACGAAAAACATTCCTTTTATATTGGTGTCCATGATTCGATCCCATAGCGCTTCATTGGTATCCAACGTTTTCGTAAATCCATCCAGCACGCCCGCAGTGTTACACAAGACGTCGATGTGTCCGTATACAAGAACCGCTTGATCTACTGCCTTTGAAACATCGGTTTGCTCACTTACACTCCCCACGCTGTATTGAAAGTTTGTCGGATATGCATTTACTAACTTGTCCAATCCGATTGGATCAATATCAAATCCATAGACAGACGCACCTTGCTCAAGAAATGCACTGGCTTGAGCATACCCGATTCCTGAAGCTGCTCCTGTGATGAACACGTTCTTTCCTACAAACTCACTCTGTATCATTGCTGAATTCCTCCATTCAAAAAGCCCATGATTGCTCATGAGCTTTTTTCTGTCTTATGCCACGATTGCCCAATCTTCTGCTAACAAATCGCAAACTGTCGGTGTAAACATTGTGTATCCCTCGCCTATTACATTAATAACAAAATACGGGTTCATCTTTTCTCCATCTAGCTTTTCGGCTTGAACAAGTTTCACATAAAGTTCAGCGCCACCCCATCCATTTCGAATGACTTTCTCGCCTGCTTTTAGTCGCGGTAAAATCTCTTCAAATGTCATCATTCATTCATCCTCTCAAACTTAAAATTCGTTTTCTGTTTTCGACCGCGTACAGCCACCATTCGATTTCACCCACGTCAAAATCGCGCGGATAATTGGATCGAATGCAATCCCTTGTTCCGTCAACTCATATTCGACTTTACGGGAGGAGGGTAATGTTCGTTTCACTGCAAAACCATGTGCTTCCAATTCTTTCAATCGCTCTGTTAATAAGCGATCAGAAATGCCTTCGATTTCCGTCGCTAATTCATGATAACGCTTCGGTCCGTCCAGCAGATGATAAATGATAATTCCCATCCAGCGCTTGCCGATAAATTCAATCGTCGCGTGAAAACTGTCGCAAGCGACTTGTCCATTTTGAGGTGTAGACTGAATAAGTTCGTCGGTTTTTTTCATCATCAAAACCCCTATTCTTAAGTTAATTCCACTCTACCACAGTCATAGTTGACAAACAAGCTTACCAATAGTAAGCTGGATATCGTACTTACTAAAGGTAAGTTGAATCCTAATGAATCCATTAAAGGAGTTTTTTACATGACAGAACTATTTGCACCGCTATCAGAAGTCATTCACGCTCGTAAATCCGTCCGGAAATTCGATTCGGAATATCAGATCGCACCTGAAGTAATTGAAGACATGTTGCAAGAAGCAACACTTGCGCCATCTTCAAGTAACTTACAACCTTGGCGTTTCATCGTCATCCAAGACGAAGAAGCAAAAAAGAAAATCAAAGAATTCTCATTCAACCAAGAGCAGATGGAAACGTCTTCTGCAATTATCGCAGTAATCGGGGATACTGAAATGTATCACAATATCGATGAGATCTATTTGTCCAACTTGAAAGCAGGCAACATCGACGAAACAAATGTTAAAATTCAAATTGATAACGCCAAAGCACTTTACCCTAACGCACCAACAGACGCACGTCTGACGATTGCTGCGTTTGACGCAGGGCTCGTTTCAATGCAATTGATGTTGATTGCAAAAGCAAAAGGCTACGACACTGTCCCAATGGGCGGGTTCGATAAAGCTCAATTTGCGAAAGAATTTAACCTGGAAGATCGTTACGCTCCCCTCGTGCTAATTGCGCTTGGAAAAGCAGCTGCACCTGCGTATGGTTCTACACGTCTTCCACTTGAGAAAATCACAACATTCATATAAGCAGCAGACAAAAACGCATCCACGATCTGGGTGCGTTTTTTGAATTCGCTCAAACGTGTTCTCTCCGTTGAATTGAATTCTGTTTCCGATTGTTTCTTCCAAACTTCTGATTCCTCTCAACATCTTGCGGATTTCAGCACAGACCTTGCGGATTCCCCTTTACAGTACACAAAAGACTACCCACCCGTCATTCGAAGTAGTGAACAGCTCCTATTTCTCATAAATCTTCTACAGTTAGATTTCTAACGTACTGGCGGTCGTCGCGTTCGCTTACACTTAATCGGTGCATATGCTTGCGGAATGCGCTCATCACAAACCCGTGCATGTTTGCTTGCGTGACGTAGTACACAAACCACGGAAGCGATGGAAAATAATCGTGAATTGCGATTATCGCTTCACTCGCTCCAGGTATTTTACGGAACTCCATCCGTCCTCGCTCATTCGCTTGATCGTCCAGCAAGAATCCGCCTGTTATGTAATACAGCGCGCGGTCTTCTGTGCTACGTTCCCCTGAATACGATAGTTCTAAAAGCGTCCGATTTCCAAGGAATCCAATTCTACAATTCAAATCTCTATCAACCGTCGTATGCACCCATGGATTCAAGAACGTCTCTAACCATTTTACGTAATACCGGGCAGCTTCATCTGCAGTCCATCCATATGGTAATTTAATGCGTTGAACTGAGCGGACGTCTTGCTTTAGTGGACCTAATGTTGGTATCAATTGAGTTGGTCGCTTTTCTTTCTTCACGTCATCTTCCAGCGCGATTTTTGCAGCTTCCCTAAAAGTAGTTTGTCCATAGCTAATTCCTTCTACTGTATGACTCTTGTGGACAACCATCGGATGTTTCAAACTTTCCACAAGTGGATAAACCATCTCTTTTGGGGTATTCGTTACAAGTCTTAGCCATAGTCTCGAAAGGGTTAATGAGAAAAACGGAACGTCGAGCATCTTAGGATTCTTCCCCATCACGTTCGCAGTTGCTTTCATCATTGTGCGATACGTCATCACATCAGGTCCTCCAACGTCAATTGAGCGATCTTTCAAATCGAAGTCCATAATAATGGATGTCAAAGCCGTCAGTACATCCTTCAATGCGACTGGTTGCGTTATCGTGCTCGTCCACTTCGGCAAGATCATGATCGGCAATCGCTTCACAAGCTTTGATAGGATTGGAAACGAAGAACCTTTTGGTCCGACAATCAAGCCTGCTCGCAGTGCGGTCACAGGAACATCATACGCTCGTAATATACGTTCCACTTCCAATCGACTTCTCAAATGCTGGGACAGTTTCGACTCGTGCTCTTCTGGAATAATTCCGCTTAAATAGACGATTTGCTGTATGCCTTGACGTTTTGCGGCTTGTGCGAAGTTATCCGCCAAAATCACATCCATATCTTCAAAGTTGCCTTGAGTAAGTTTCGCAGATTTCATCATCGAATGGACCAGATATACCGCAATGTCTGCACCCTCTAACCCTTTTTCTGCATCCTTCATCGAAAACAAATCACACGAGCGCCACTTCACATCCTCAGTATCTTTACGTCGTCCGCCGTTTCGGGATAATCCAATGACCGCCGCTTTCCCTTTTAAACAATCTAGCAAGTTATTTCCGATATATCCGCTTGCTCCCGCTATTGCTACCACTGGCTTTTTTTCTGCCATTCAATCCGCCTCCTTGGTCGTTCACTCTAACCTTCTGTACCCTTGCACTCTTTTCCCCTAAGCCTCCTAACAAACTTACAAGAATTTTCAAAATAATAAATTGAAAATTCTCCCTTTTATGCGTATACTCAATTCATTACAGGAAGGGGTGTCTCAATGGAAATAGTGAACTTTGACGATCCATTAGCATTTGCCGCCAAAGCGGAACCGATTTTATCAGAAGGCGAAGATGTTTTCAGCCTATTCAATGGTGTCTTACAATCCATCAAAGCCGGCATGGTGGATGAACCGTTCATGGCAACTGCAGAACTGGAAGGCAACGTGATTGCGTTGTTCCAAATGACGCCACCTTTTCCGCTAAACATGATTTTTACGGATGAACAGCATATGGGTTCGGCAATCGATGGTCTCGCTGATTATTTACTTTCTAATAATATTACTCTCCCTTCCATCATCAGTTTAAAACCATGGGCGGAGCGATTCGCCGATAGATGGACTGCCAAGACCAACCAATCTTCCAAAATCATTATGGATCAAGGGCTATATCGGTTGGATAAGGTGGATGAAACCCTCGAGAAAAGTCCCGGAACACGCAGGCATGTCCAAGAGTCAGACAGACCAATGCTTGAAAAATGGTATCTCGGATTTATAGAGGATACCCAGATGCCCGAAGTGACCCCTGAACAAGCAAAGGAGTGGGTAGCGCGCACTGTTGAACGTCAGGAAATTGTACTGTGGGAAGTCAATGGAATTCCTGTGGCGTGTGCAAAACAAGCAAGGCCTTCGCAAAACAGCATAACCGTGTCCTTCGTTTATACACCACCTGAACACCGTAGAAAAGGCTATGCCCGGACCCTCGTCGCAGATTTTTCTGCGGATTTATTAAACAAATACCAATTCTGCATGCTCTACACGGATATGCTGAACTCAACTTCCAATAAGATTTACCAAGAAATCGGATACCGGAAGATTGCGGATTCTGTGCAGTTGGGGTTTGATGTGAAGAAGGATCATGTAAATGGATAAACAATATGGCATTCCTCCAGAGGAGAAAGAAAAAGTATTGGCTAGCTAATTCAAGGCTGGATTCGATCAGCCGATTCAGGCTTTCATGATGCGCAATTTCCTCACTAACTTTCAAAGAAGAAATACTTTCATAAATTGCTCTTCAGCGAATGGTTTCTTCCAAAAACTCATTAAACCACTGAGCACACTGTAACCTCTCGATCCATGCCGGATGCTTATCTTCAACGAACCAGCAAGCATACAACATAGACATTGCGATTGCCACCTTTAATAAACGCCTCTTGTCGAGTACAAGCAATTCGCAAATTTGTTCAACCCGATAACGCAGGAGTGCTTTTGGATTAGGCTTTTCCATTAAATGATTCAACATGAATTGCACGAGGTCAAAGCTAGGATCACCACCAACCCCCTTTAGGTCAATCGCGAGCCACCCTCTCTCTTGACTGTATAAAATATTTTCGTGATGTAAATCACCATGCAGCAAACCTAGAGTTTCAGTGGATTCCCTCAATTCGTGGAAGTAACGAAGTGCCTGCCGGACCCTCTCGTTCGGGAGGTCTCCGTCTTCATCCCAATGGTGCTTTTGGTATGCTTCAAGGGAAACTATCCAATCCTTTATGAGCGGTAAATCACTGTCATCTGGTAGATCACGTCGTAGTTTCTTCCATACACTTATGAATTCCTGGACAACTACCTCTTCGTCAGAAAGATCACATAGCATCTGCCCAGGAATAAGCTTTTCCAATAACATAGCTCCTCTTTCCCTATTCTCATTCACCAATCGTACACATCCATGACCATTGTAGATCCTGAGAGTTTCCATCTCGTTACGGTAGTCCATATCTGGCACTCCTAGTTTTAAAATGTAAGGAGTTTGTCGGGAGTCTACCACGTTCGTGACATAGTTATAAGAGAGATTGTGAACCGGTTGCTCAATCGTCAAACCCCAGTGTTCCGCAAAGTAGGCCACTCGCTCTTCCATCGATTCAAGCCATACTTCTCCCTCTGTTCCGAAACTATTTTGTACTCTCTGTTCAAACTCAGTGGGTAGCTTCATACACGTCTCACCTTTCCCTTTAATCGTGCTAGCAGTTGTTAGACTGCCGCCTGTAACACTACTCTATCAAGACACCAGCTTTAATCCCACTGCCGCCCCTAATACCATCCCGATGAACAGCAGACGTTTCCACTCTTTGGACTCCCCGTAGACGAGCATTCCTAATAACGCTCCACCAGATGCCCCAATTCCGGTCCAAACGGCGTAGGCAGTACCCATCGGCAACGTTTCCATAGCGTTTGCTAAAAATAGAAAACTTGCGCCAAATCCTGCCACTAGCAGGACGACTGCCTGCCAATTCCGATCCATGTGTAGCTTACTGATCATTAACACACCAAACATTTCAAACAAACCTGCCACCACCAATGAAACCCATGCCATTACGATTCCACTCCTTCTGATTCAGTGTCAGGAGTCACTACTTTTAAACCAATCACTCCTGCTAACAACACCATAATTAAGATTACCTTTACAATTTTAAACTGTTCTCCAAAAAATACGATATCCGAAAAGACTGTACCCGCAGTACCAAGTCCAACGAAAACGGCATATACGGTTCCGACAGGTAGGTTTTTTCCAGCCATAATCATCATATAAAAGCTGACGATGATGGCGAAAACTGTCCCAGTCCACTCTAATAAGCCATCCGCATGCTTTAATCCGACTACCCAAAACACTTCAAATATCGCTGCAATGACGACTTTAATCCAATTTGCATTCAAGCCAATGACACCTCCATATTTTTTAACAGACAAAAAGCCCGAGAGATACTGAAAACAGTAATCTCCCAGGCTTTTATCCTTCCGTGACACAGCAATGCTGTGAGTTTTCTCTCGGTCCAGGCTAACAGTTCGTTACGGTACCCTAGAAAACATTGATATACAATTAAGTCCCATTATACCTACTCAACAAGCTTTTTCAAGTATTGCACTCTTACCCGTTAAGGAAACTAAGTTAATTGATAGGAATACCCAACTTCTTTAAGTTTTCTACTTGCTCAACCAATTTTTCAAACAGTACTCAGTCGATCGATCCGATAAATTCCTTTGCGATCACGCAACACACAGCCGTTTTTCTCAAAAATACGAATCATTGCTTCATTTGCAGCATCCGTACTCCCTACATAGTACGTTGCCCCGAATTCTTTTAAAGCGTCAAGGGTATGTTGGTGACAAACTGTTCCCATCCCCTTGTCTCGCCATTCAGGTAAAATACCAAAGTAAAATAGCCTACCTTCCCCCCTCATACCCGGTTCAATATGCGGGATGCTGATGCCAACCGGCTCGCCTTCCTTTTGGAAAATCATACAATGGTATCTCCAATTCGGACCCAGTTCCAGTTCAAAAGACTCCATAATTTGGTCAATTGTAAACAGATTATTTTTATTGGCTGAACCGCTACGACATTGCTCATATAAGTTCGCAAAAGTTTCATCGCTCATTTCACAAGCGGCTAAGACAAATGGAGAAATGTCTGACTTTTGACGTTGGATTGTATTTAAATCAAGGGTGTATTCGACAATAACAGATACCTTATGAAAGCCTTTTTTTACTAACCGTGCCTCATACGTATCATCCATCAATAATGATAGGTAGTCCACCTCCTGGTCATTCCAGTCTTTCAAAAGCCCTTGGAATTCTTCTTCATAGTCACGTTCATGTGCCTGGGCTCGTTTCACTTGATCTACCAGCCAATACTCTTTTTCTTTCTTAATGGTGCTAAACAGTTTCATCTCTACCCCTTCTTTCTGCTAAACATGGTTTCATTTCTAGTCAATCCATGCTTCTTTATGAGGATTGCGATTAAATTCAAAAAGGATATGGATCTGTTCTGCTGTATTGCGCTTCACAGAGAGTTCTGGGAGATTGTTTTCAGTGAAGAACCCGATTTCTGCTGTCTCAATTCCAGTGATTGGTTGTCCCCCAATAATCTCGCATTGAATGAAGACTTTATAAAAGTGAAACGCTTGGGGTATCGATGAGTACTTATTCATATCCATCAATCCAACTAATTTTTTTGGTTGAACTACGTACCCTGACTCTTCTCGTATTTCTTTCACCACATTTTCTGCAGCAGATAATCCTATTTCACAAAAGCCACCTGGCAACGCCCATTTCTTGTCGTGTGTTTCTTTCACAAGTAAGATTTGATTGTCTTGAAACACCACTGCCCTAACATCTATCTTCGGAGTCGGATATCCCTTCTCCTCCATAAAAAGCTCTTGAATTTTTTGCATTTCCATTTTTGAATGAGACGCCATAATTTCCGCACTAATTGTTCGTAATTCCTCATAGCGTTCCCGATCGAATTCATCACTCGAAAAAGTCAGTCCTGCCTGTGAGATCGATTGAATTCTTTGTGCCCATTCCAACCATTTGTAGCTCATCTCATTACCTCCTATTTAAGCTGACCTTCTTAACGCTTTTCTTTGATTCAATGATAGATTACTTCACCACTCCTTACCACTAATCGAATGTAAAGAGGGTAGGCTAAAGCAGTTCGTTCATTCTATAGGTACCTCTTTTATAATCTGACCCCTTCGATTTGTTCGAAAGTGAACCTTTTCATTAGATCAGTCCTTTGTTAAAGTTTAGCAATACTGCAACAATCGCAGAACTGACGAGGGGGTCATGAACAATGAAAGCTGTTGCGCCGACTACTAAAACGAGAACGAATACGTTTGACATGATTTTATCCGCAATGGGAATTGCACTTGTGTTTGTCGCTACGTTGTTATTGAATATCAAATTGCCAATTACGGCAAACGGAGGACTCGTTCACCTCGGTACAGGAATGCTCTTTATCTTCTCCATTTTGTTCGGGCCGAAAAAAGGTGCGATTGCAGGGTCACTCGGAATGGGTTTGTTTGACCTAGTCTCGGGATGGACACTCTGGGCACCTATTAGTTTTGTCGCGCGGGGACTCCAAGGCTATCTAGTCGGAAAAATCGCATGGTCTTATGGACGTAAGGGGAACAGCACAACGTTCAACGTCATTGCTATGACGGTTTCGGTGCCTGTAATGCTGGTTGGCTATTATGTAGGAGAAAGTATTATTTTCAAAAGCTGGGCAGTTCCACTCGCTTCGATTCCTGGAAACCTTGTTCAAAACGCAGTAGGTATTGCAATTGCCATACCTGTTTGTGTGCTGCTTAAGAAAGTCGCAGTGTTTAAATAGACCACTACAAGCCAAGTTCCGATTCAATCGGAACTTGGCCTTTTAATTGGAATAACGGGAACCTTATAATCTAGCCAACGTATTAGTAGAAACAATTTATGAAAGAAGGGTTTCTATTTGAAGAAAAAGCATAGATGGGACTTCACGTATGTTGTACTCATTTTGTTAATCGGCCTTGGGATATATAACGCAATGCATCACCCAATGGATTATGAAGACGTAGATCCTTCTACTATGCCTGATCACGTACAGCGGGGTCTTAAGCCAAGTCATAAAGCGTTCAGTACATATCAACATGGTGAACATACCTACATCGTGTATCACTTGAATGAGCCAAACTCCTACACCACAATAGATCTCAACGCACAAAAACGGTTCAGTCAACCAGTTATTACTGCTACTATCACTCATGCCGTAGACGATCCACTTGTAGAAAGTGAAAAAGCTATCAAATTGAAAGCGCATGGCAACAAGGAATTAGAATTTCAAGTAGTTGATAAGCGTTGAAGAATTACAGAAAGCAGTCTACAGTAGAACACCTCAAACGTTTGTCAATCTTCAAATAGCTCTTTTAAAAACTTTTCCCGGTGGTCCAAGAAATACTTGGTCACTTGGTAATGATGAGTCTGTTTATAGTCAATTGCACGGATTTCTCCTTCATCGAAGCTTAGAATCGATGCATCCGGGTAGCCTAGAAGAATAGGAGAATGAGTAGCAATAATAAATTGACAATTTTCCTCTTCTATAAGCTCATGGATAATACGTAAAAATGTTAATTGGCGCTGGGGGGATAAAGCCGCTTCTGGCTCATCCAACAAATAAAGTGCTCTGCCGTCAAAGCGATTTAGGAATAAGGACAAAAAGATTCACCGTGAGATTGGTGATGCAAGGATTTCCCACCATAGGTATCATACGAACCCGTCGGCTCTGCTGCAATTCGGTCCACGTGGGATGCAAATTGATAAAATGATGCCGCTCGTAAGAAAATACCATTTGTCACTTTGGGCATCCATGATAATCGTATATAATCCGAAAGATCGCTCCCCGCTGCGTCCACTTCATACTGATTGTTACGCCCCCCACCCGCGGGATTAAACCCGCACACGTCTGCGATCCCTTCAAGTAACGTTGACTTTCCCGACCCATTTTCTCCAACAAAATATGTGACTGGATTCGTTAATTTTAGTTCACCCAACGACTGTACAACCGGTATGGTGAAAGGATATCCCTCTTTCCGTTTTTCATTTAGCAGTGTAATCTTTTTTAAAAACACTCTAGCACTTCCTTCCTTTAACGATTGTCTGCCCACTTTGACATACAGGCCTCTCCTTTTCCTAATTACGAAGTTAGTAAAAAAAGTTCCGACAGACGTGAGATCCTTGCTACTATACTGAAAAAAAGACTTACTGTGGCAATTGCCAAGTAGGTCTATTTTATATTTATGCGTACTTAGGCTTAATCGGAAGCAACATCTTCCAACCCACCAGACTTCCAACTACAATCACGACTAAATATATCGGAGTTCCATATGGGATCTTAGACATCAGGATATGAATACCGACAAAAACTCCGATGAGTAGCATGAAGATAATCTGTTTTGCTGTCCCTGATTGAACAGACTCACCCATTGGAAGTGAAAACGGGTATGTACCTTTAGCGCCTACCGCATAACAGATTACTGCATAGAGGACAGCTGAAAACAAGATGATAACGAGATCAGGAACAATACGCCAGCCGAATAGTACAGTGAATATAACTGCCTGCAGGATATACACTGGTAAAAACAACTGAGCCAAGCTCGCTTTTAAAGCAGCGCGTTTCAGACGTGACACACTTGTTATCGGAGAGACTGCATAGATCCACGCCCCTTTGAATTTACCCGAATAACTCAACATGATTACAAGTGGGGCAATGATGATAAATCCGAAGTAAATCATGAAATACGTGTTGGAGTTTATCAAGCCTTTCCATGTTCCATCAGACAAAAAAATATATAAGAATAAGAAGGGCGCCACAAAGCCGATGCCTAACGATGGATACACTTTCAGTTTGAAATCACGCTCACGTTTCATCAGTTGCCAGGAAAACCGGAAGCTTGCGCGCTCTTCCTTATCTCTGCAAAGTACTAACTCCCAGAATTTCATTGTCAAGGCACGTTGTTGTTTTCCACCTCTTGCTTCTGACATTAACTTCTGAAGGTCACGTTCAAACAACGGCATTTTACGGATGTACATCCAAATCGCGAAAACGGGAATGATAACAGCAGTTATCGAGAGCATTGTGAGTGGTTGACTTGTATTACCTCCAAGTAACCACTCAAAAGGTGCCGCAAACCATAGTGGTGGTATAAGGAAATGCCACCAGCTGAACTCATACGAAATGGTTATACCCACGAAGTCAAACGAGCGTATCAAAACTTGATAACCAACAAAAACACCGACTGACAATAGGATTTGTACGTAATTGATCATATCTTTCAGTCGTTCACCATCGAAAACACGTAGCATAACCATGTATGTAATCGCAGTAAGCGCAATAATGAGCAGCATCAGAAAAATCATCATCACAAGGAACAATAAGAAGAACGAAATCCCTTTAGATACCAGGATTACGATAGAAGGAATACCGAGTAATGATAGCGCGATCAGTGTCATGTAAATACTGATATGGACGAGCTTAGCAGCATTAAGCGTTCTATCATCTACTGGTGCAGCAGCTAGCAGAATACGATCCCTTACATCCAGTAGCACGCTAGAAAAGTCTGCAATAAGCGACGTCATAATCATGAACATCGCAATTCCGAATACGATCCCCATCTGAAGCATCACGCTGTCACCAAAGAACAGGAAAGGGATTGTTGCCAGACCGTATAGCACATACAACCCAAGTGATTTTAGAAACTGGTTGCCTTCTTTCAGCTTCGTTTGTGAAAACACAACAGGGATGCGCCGTTCATCCATTGTCAGTTTCAGCCCGACAATTGTCCGCATTGAAGGATAATCAATCCCAAACACTTGGAAGAGTCCTTTAAACAAGTCAACCACACGCAGCGAACGGAAATTATCCATCCGTTTCACCACCCGTTACAAGCTCTACAAAACGCTTAGCCGTTTGCTGGTGTTCATTAAAACCTGTCAGCTGATTAAATAACATTTCCAGAGATCCCGCTTCACCTTGACCTTTTAATTCATCAAATGACCCATCAGCTGCAATTTTCCCATTGTATAGGAGCACAATACGATTACTGATTTTCTCTACTACATCCATTATGTGTGAAGAGTAAAAAATCGTTTTGCCACTCGCTGCAAGCATCTCCAAAATATCTTTAACGACCATGACACTATTGGCATCGAGTCCACTCAAGGGTTCATCCAAAAATAAAATATCAGGATCATGTAGTAAACTTGAAATGATCAGCACCTTTTGCTTCATCCCTTTAGAGAAGGAGGAAATCCGTGTATGTAGGACATCTTCCAACCCTAGTTCAGTCATGAGCTGCTTGGCTTTTTGTTCCACGACTGTTCTATTCATCCCATACAGTTCACCCACGAACGTCAGATATTCCATTGGGGTTAGCGTATCGTAGATCTCCGCATTCTCCGGCACGTAACCTATCCTACGTTTAACGTCCTGGTCTTCGTTACGTAAATCATTTCCGAAGATTTCCACGGTCCCTTTGTAATCTTGAAGCAGTCCAAGCAAGATTTTCAACGTGGTACTTTTACCAGTACCATTCGGTCCAATATAGCCGATGATCTGCCCTCGATATACGTCTAGTGAAATTCCATCTAAAACACGTTTCCCCGGGAATTCCATCGTGAGGTCCCGAATTGAAATAATTGGTTCTGCTTGCATCTAGTATTTCCCCCAAACCGCTCTATTTGTTCAAGCGTAACAAGATTCCAGGGAAATTCCAATGTCTTTTTTGAATAACGATGTATATCCTTACAATTTACAGGGTGGCTTTGCAATGAACAACTTACAGGAGTGGTATCTCATTCAAACTATTTACAGTAGCTGATTGTGTTGGTTAGAACGCTAGGACCGAGCTTATCTGTTTTGGTATTCGAGAGACGCACCTGTACTTCTACGTTTTTCATTTCCGCGGTGATTAAGTCAAATCTTCCTGCCCAGCTTGGACTCCCCACCTCAGGAGTAGGATAAAGCTTAAATCGCCAGCTAATTTCTTCAGGTATATACGCAAATCCTTCATAGCTATCGTAATCTCCATAAGAGGAAGGCTCAGGCAGATGTACAGCAAGTATACTGATATTTGTTCGTGCAAAACTGGGCGGATTTAATTGTACTTTGTACACGAGTGCTACACCCTTTGCGTTTTTTAGTTTTTTATCCACGGGCTCCAAAATCAGACTACATGGCTCTGGTATCGCTTTTTCTTCATTTAACGCTTGTACCTCTGGTGGGTTTTCAAAGGATACAACGAATATGGCAGATAAACTCAATAGCAGTAGCAAAAGGAATACGTAACGGGTTTTCATTTTAATACACCTACCTAACTTTAAAGGTAGTATCACCCTAGGTGTTGACCCTATTCGTATTCAATGTACACCAACATGAATTGACTTCAATCGAATTCGCGCTACTAAAAGCAATTACTTATGTTTTTTTTCATGCGCGAGCAGCCATTCTTTCCTCCACAAGCCACCTGCGTAACCTGTCAACGTACCGTTCGATCCGATAATCCGATGGCAAGGGATGATAATGCTGAGCTTATTTTTTCCATTAGCCGTACCTACTGCGCGCACTGCTTTTTCGTTACCGATCGAACACGCGATATCTCGATAAGATGCGGTTTGTGCATAAGGAATATCTGTTAGTGCTTGCCAGACGTTTCGTCTGAATTCGGTTCCTTCATTCCTATAAGGAACCGTAAACTCCTTACGAGTCCCATTAAAATATTCATCCAGCTCGTTATAGCAGTCCTTAACTACTTGAAAAGTCGCATCCGTTATTCCATTTTCTACAGCTTCTGAATCCAAAAACAAAATCGATATAATTGCTTTTTTAGTTCCCACTATTTCAATCACACCAACTGGCGATTGATACTCTGCTCTTGACGTGTCAGCGCTAAGATTCTCTCGATGGATTAATGGTTCCATAATGATCACACCCTCCCCGTACTTCATTTTCTTTAGTGTACCGAAAAAGAAAACTTGACGCTACTTCACAGATGTACGCCCTGTATAAGTCAAACAAAAAAACGCATCCTATCCAAAAGGAGAGATGCGTTTTGATAATTAAAATTGCAATTGCAATTGGACTGTTTATTGCTTCTTATTCACCTCATGAACAGATTACAGAAGTGGTTCAAAACGAAACTCCCACCTATGCGAAATGGTCACGGTTAGCCATTAAACAAACGCAAACGAACTATCCACAGGCTAGTGTCATTGACTATTTGTATATGGGCAGCACACAGAATAGTAGTTCCACTGTCGCTACGTTCAGGCTATGGTTGCGTGAAGGTGAACGGGAATATGGAGTTGTCGTGAGAGTAACGTACGTAACAGAAACAGACAAGCTAGAGAGCGTAAAATTCCATGAAATTATTCCTCCTGGAGAAACTCATTAATAGGAGTGATGTGCAAAAATAGAGACGATCATTTTACTGACTAGCAGTTACATACTAGGAGCATCGCGGACTCCTGTATACGTTTATTTAAAAACCCCCTAACTCGTCGTTATGAGTTAGGGGGTAACTTATCGTGACTTGGAGTTTTTAGTTTTCTTCTTGCAAAACTTCCGGTACTATGCCAGTTGATGAAGTTTCAATAACTGCTAGTTCTTCATCAAGCTTAAGTGATGCTGCAGTTGCTGCCTTCACATTATGAAGCATTTCCGGATTTTCCACCAATGCAGTACCGTATGATGGAATCATCTCTTTGAACTTCGTTTCCCAGTCCTTTTTGCGCTCTGGGAAACAAGTATTAAGCAGATTAATCATAACGTGAACGGCTGTGGATGCTCCTGGAGACGCACCGAGTAATGCAGCAATCGAGCCATCCGCCGCGTTGACCAATTCAGTTCCGAATTGTAGCGTACCTTTACCGCTACCTTCCGTTTCTTTAATGACTTGTACGCGCTGACCTGCAACAACAACATCCCACTCATCAACCTTAGCATTCGGAATGAACTCACGTAATTCCTCAACTTGTTGTTCTTTTGATAGCATGAGCTGTTGAATAAGATATTTCGTCAACGACATCTCTTTCACACCGGCAGATAACATATTCACAACGTTATTCGGCTTTACAGATGAGAGTAAGTCCATCATTGAGCCCGTCTTCAAAAACTTCGGCGAGAAGCCAGCAAACGGTCCGAATAGTAAGGATCTTTCGTTATCGATATACCGCGTATCCAAGTGAGGCACAGACATTGGTGGAGCACCAACAGATGCCTTACCATATACTTTTGCATAGTGCTTTTCTGCAACCTTTGGATTGTTACATACTAAAAACAGACCACTAACTGGGAATCCACCAATTCCTTTACCTTCAGGAATACCTGACTTTTGTAGCAAGTGAAGACTACCACCGCCGCCACCGATGAATACAAACTTCGCAGTGTGACGTTCCGTTTCACCACTTATCAAATTGCGTACTTTCAGTTCCCAACGTCCATCACTCTTCTGTTTCAAATCTTCTACACTTCGCTGATATTGAAGATTGACATTTTCACGTTGTAGATGGTCGAATAACATATTGGTAAGCGCACCGAAATTGACATCCGTACCTGCATCAATTTTAGAAACTGCCATCGGCTCAGTAGAAGTCCGATCTTCCATCATTACAGGAACCCATTGTTTTAACGTCTCGAGATTTTCTGTATACTCCATGTCTTGGAATAGTGGATTTTGCTTCATTGTTTCATAACGTTTCTTTAAAAACGTCACATTGTCTTTGCCATGTACATAACTCATATGTGGAAGTGGACGAATAAAGTTTTCAGGATTTTGAATTCTGCCGTTTTCTACTAAAAACGACCAAAATTGCTTAGATACTTGAAACTGTTCATTGATTTTAATCGCTTTACTAATATCAATGGAACCGTCTGCCTTTTCCGTTGTATAGTTCAGTTCGCACAATGCCGCGTGTCCTGTTCCTGCATTGTTCCATTCATTCGAACTCTCTTCTCCTGCACGGTTAAGCTTTTCAAACATAGTAATATTCATCTCAGGAGCTACCTCTTTCAGCATTGCTCCAAGCGTGGCACTCATAATGCCGGCACCAATCAAAATAACGTCTGTATTCGTATCTCTGTTGCTCATTTGACCCATCCTTATATACTGAATTTGCAAAAAAGATGGAGGCCACTTCCCTCAAAACACCTTTTTTGTCTCGCTCAATCTTGTCCAAATCTATACAGTTCAATTGATTAATAAATAAACGTGCTTTACCTTCCCAATTATAGACTAATTCTAAGAGATACAAAAGTGAGATGTTTTGAATAGATACAAAACTTTCATTGAATGAAATAAAACCCCACAAGTCGTCCAATCCATCAGACGGTTTGTGGGGTTTATTTGTCCCTTCACTCTATCTCCCTAGCCACCCAATGTCCCTCTGCTACTTCTACCAGTTCTGTATTTTCCACATTAAACTTCCTATCTGCTTCATCCACTATGTTAAGCTGTCGGTGTTTGTTTGCACCCACCCTAGGGTCAGGAATTGGTATTGCGGATAAAAGAGACTTCGTATAGGGATGTAGTGGGTTATTATACAACTCCTCGCTTTCCGCTAACTCGACGATTTTCCCTGCATACATGACTGCAACCCGATCACTAATATGCTTTACCATCGATAAGTCATGGGCTATGAATAAGTAAGTGAGGCCCAGTTCGTGCTGTAGATCTTCAAGGAGTTTTACAATCTGCGTTTGAATAGATACATCAAGTGCAGACAATGGTTCGTCACAGACGATGAAATCGGGCTCTACTGCCAAAGCTCTTGCAATTCCGATTCTTTGACGCTGTCCGCCAGAGAATTCATGAGGATAACGCATGGCATGCTCAGGTTCTAGACCGACCATCTTTAGTAGCTCCTCCACTCTTTCTTTTCGCTCTGTTTTATTTTTACTCATCCGATGAATATCTAATGCTTGCCCGATAATATCGAGTACTTTGAAACGCGGATTCAAGGAGGAATATGGATCTTGGAAAATCATTTGCATATGCCTTCTCATACTCTTCATTTCTTTTGAAGAAAACCGATTAATGGCCATCCCTTGGTATAACACTTCTCCACCTGTTGGTTCGTCCAATCTCAATATAGCTCGACCCGTTGTAGACTTCCCAGATCCTGATTCTCCCACAAGACCTAATGTTTCGCCGGGTCGAATGTAAAAACTAATATCGTCAACTGCCTTAGTCAGTCCCTTTTTACTACTATTGAAGTGTTGTTTAAGAGAATTTACTTGAATAAGGGGAACCGTTTTGTCAATTCCTTTGGGAAGTTGAGATACACGTTTCTCCTTTTTCTTTTCGTCCAGTCTAGGCATGGCATTCAATAGCTTTTTTGTATATGGATGTTTTGGGCTTTCAAACACCTCAAGCGTTGTTCCAGTTTCAATAACTTCCCCTTTCTTCATGACCACGACACGATCACACATTTCCGCAACTACCCCTAAATCATGTGTAATCAAAATAATAGATGTACCGAAACGTTGTTGAATATTCTTCATAAGATCCAAAATTTGAGCTTGAATGGTTACATCTAATGCCGTTGTAGGCTCATCTGCAATAAGAAGCGCTGGTTTACAAGCAAGCGCAATTGCAATCATGACACGTTGACGCATGCCTCCTGAAAACTCATGGGGATATTGGTTATAGCGAACTTCACTTTCCTCAATGCCCACCGTCTTTAACAATTCGATTGTTTCTTTCTTGGCTTCTACTTTTGATACCTTCATATGTTTCATGATACTTTCGCATATTTGTTTTCCGATTCTTTTAGTTGGGTTTAAAGAAGTCATTGGATCTTGAAAAATCATACCAATCCCTTTCCCCCTAATGCCTTCCATTTCTTTTTCCGTCTTTAAGTTCAAGTTTTCTCCTTGAAATTCAATAATTCCCTCTTTCATATAGGAAGGTGGTGATGGCAACAAACGCATGATGGATCTTGCAGTTACGCTTTTTCCACTACCAGATTCCCCCACTATACCAAGGGTTTCTCCTTGATTCACCTCGAAACTCACACCACGAACTGCATTAAAATCTTCATCCCTCATTGTAAAAGAAACGTGTAGATCTTTTACTTTTAAAATAGGCTTCACAGGAAATCCCCCCTCTTTTGTCATCATTGGTGAATCTTTAGAATATAATTGACAACCTATATCTACTTGACTATAGTCTAGTATACCGATCGGAATTAAACAATATAAAAGGTGGTGGATTAATTTGGCGTACACTATTGCTTCACTTCTTCAAAAGTCTTACAAAGAGGCTCAAGGAAAAACAGTCGTTCAAGTTCTGTTAGTTCTTGCGGGGCTTCCCGTTCATCTAGTCATATATTTTATTTACTTGATTAGAAAAAAAGACCAAACCCACGATACTGTCTCAAATAATATAAGTTTGGAACTGTCAGATAAACAATTATCTGATCAATGGCATTCTGACTATTTAGATCAACTCGTTCGAAAACGGACCTTCTTTCAGGAGAACGTTAGCGATAAAGAATTACATAGAACGGCGGGAAAACTAGTGGAAGATAGGAAAAAAGAAGAAATCGTGCGGCGCACTGACGATCATTTCACTCGGAACGGAATACAGAAAGAAACGTATTTAATTTACTTTCAATCCCTATTAGAACGCCGCTACTTTTTACTTTTCACCTTACTTCCTGGTGTTCTTATGTACGCAATCCTATTGCTGATCAGCACTCCTTTTCTAACCTATATCGTAGAAAGACTTATACAAAGTGTGCTTGTCATTATTGGAGTCGCAGTGTTGGTATTTACGATTCTCTATATCTCGCCATTCGATCCCGCCTCCAATATTCTTGGGGAATCGGCGACACAGGAACAGATTACAGCGTTCAACCAATTACATGGTCTAGATCTATCCTATTGGCATCAACTATGGAATGCGCTAAAAGGAATCGCTACATTCGATCTGGGTTCTTCATTTGCGGGTAATGAAGATGTTGCTACGAGCATCGCCAAAAAGTTTCCGGTTACGTTAACGATTGCGTTGTTCTCGGTCATTATGGCAATTGTCATAGCCATTCCAGTTGGTATCCTTTCCGCAACCCGACCGAATTCGTTTCTGGATTATTCATTCATGTTCATTGCCTTGATCGGCTTATCGATTCCGAACTTCTGGCAAGGTCTTATATTCATTCTAAATTTCTCCATTAAGCTCAACTGGTTACCTGCTACGTATAGTCCCAGCAATCACCTATCGATGATTATGCCTGTCGTAGTTCTTGGAACTGCGCTTACAGCTTCTATTGCGAGAATGATGCGGTCGTCACTACTTGAAATTATTCACGAAGACTACATCATCACAGCGCGAGCAAAAGGATTATCCAAAAGTCAGATGTTATGGAAGCATGCTGTTGGAAATGCAATGATTCCCGTCATCACTGTCATCGGGTTGTTGTTTGGGGGCATGCTGGGAGGTGCTGCCGTGACGGAAAAGGTCTTCAATATTAGAGGAATCGGAAGTTACATCGTTGATAAGCAATTCATTCCCGATATTCCCGCTATCATGGGCGGAGTTGTCTATATCGCAATTACAATATCGCTGGTCAATTTACTAATTGATATTTTGTATGCATTCCTAGATCCGCGAATTCGCTCTAAGATAAACCAATCGTAAAGTAGGTGAAAGCATGAAAGATTCCTCAAACAATCGTCATGCATTAGTAATATCTAAAGAATATCCTCAAGCCAATTTCACATGGATTCTCTCGCTAGTGCTTGCAGGAATATTCTTATGGAACAGTTTTTCAACTAAAACGGAAGAGCTGAACCCGTATGTATTCGCCCTGTTCTGCGCATACGCGTTGACATCTGTATTCCAGCTATTCCTCACTAGGAAGATGAAGAAGGATTTGCTCCAAACAGGAGAAATCCGTACAACAACAAGACGTTTAGGCTATGTTCAATTAGTAAGTTTACTGACGGGTAATATTTTTGCAGCAGCTTTTGCTTTTAACTTAATTAATAAAAGGAAGACTCCTGAATACACGGTTGCGGTGTACATGTTGCTGACCCAGATAACTGTCATCGCTATAAGCTCCGTGAATCTATTTAAACCATATGTCAGCGATACGTTCCTAATCGCCATGGGGATCCTTCTACTCATTGCTCTATTTTACCTAGTAGCTCTCATTCTTTCAGTCCATTACGTGCAAGAGTATTCAGCTCCACGGTGGATGTCTCCCCTTGCTATTGTTTTAATGGCCACTGCAGTTACAGGTAACTTATTTGCCTTACTCCTAGGTTGGAGTCTATTCATGAAATCTAGACGCTTCGACTCATCCCGGCTGTTGAAATGGAACGTAATGTGGGAGAAAATCACACGCAATTCTACTGCAGTTCTAGGATTGTTTTTCATTCTACTGATGATTATGATTTCCATCACCAGTCGATTCACGTTCGACTACGCACTTGCTGTAGAGAATAATTACAGTACTATTTTACAATCTCCGAGCCTCGTGTATCCATTCGGAACGGATAACTTTGGACGCGATGTGTTTTCGAGAATTGTGTTCGGTGCGAGGATTTCATTACTCGTGGGGTTTGCATCTACGGTGGTTCCAGGTTTAATTGGTGGGTTCCTTGGTGCAATTGCAGGATATTACAGCACTCGTATCGATAATTGGATTATGCGTTTGCTTGATATCCTATATTCGATTCCCGGTATCTTACTAGCAATCGCAATTATCGCTGCGTTTGGAGCAAATACTGTTAATTTGATAATTGCACTAAGTGTTGGATCCATTCCAACATATGCTCGTACCATGCGTGCGAACGTTCTCATGGTTTCGAACTATGATTTTGTCGATTCTGCAAAGGCGCTAGGCGCATCAGATTTTTCAATACTATTCAAACAAGTCGTGCCGAATTCACTTGCTCCCATGATTGTTAAATCCACTTTAACAATCGGTGGTGCAGTGATTGCGACAAGTAGTTTGAGTTACTTAGGTCTAGGGGTGGAGCCTCATATACCAGAATGGGGAAATATCTTAAAAGTTGGAAGTACGTATCTGGAATCGAATTCGTATCTTGCAATTTTCCCGGGTCTTGCAATTATATTGCTCGTTCTCTCATTCAATTTCTTGGGTGATGGATTGCGGGATGCGCTAGATCCTAAGCTTGACTAACAACTAAAAACTTGGAGGGATTCATCAATGAAAAAGAAATTATTAACATTAACATTACTGCTTGTCCTCGTACTGGCAGGCTGTGTGACAACTAAATCAGAGGTTGAAAGTGAAGGTAAAGACGACGACGGTAAGGGTGGATTGACTGAGAAAGTTCAGATTGAAGTTCTTGGAATGGGATCAGGTGAAGAAGACATAAATATTGTGCGGGACCAGCTCATCAAGAATGGTTTTGATGTCAAACTGAACATTCAACCGGATTATGGAACCTTTACTGCACAAAAAGATGCTGGGAACTTCGATGTTGCCCTTTCTAGCTGGACGACAGTTACCGGTAACCCTGACTATGCCGTTCGAGCATTATTCAAAACTGACGGCGCGAATAGTCTTGTTGAAGATGCTAAGGTGGATGAATTGATTGACAAAGCAAGCAGAGAAACAGCTGAGGAATACACTAAAACATACAAAGAACTTGAACAGCAACTAGTTACAGAAAAGGCTTTCATCGCACCTCTTTATAACTCATTTAAGGCGCAGGGAGTAAACAAAGATGTATTAAATCCAGACACCGTGAGACTTGCAAAGTCTCGCGCGATCGCATGGGAAACTATTGACTTCAAAGATGCGGCAAAACGTACTACTGAGCCTCTTGTGACGCAACAAGCAATCGGAGATTTGACTTCTTTGGATCCCATTAAAGGGAATGATGGTTCGATTAACACCCTCAACACAAATATGTATGTGCGCCTCGTCAACTTAACGGACGAAGATGAAGTCGTATCAGACGGTTCACTTTCTTATAACTATGCAATGGCTGATGGGAATTCAGACTACTACTTCCTCCTCCGCGATGACATTAACTTTGCATCCGTCTCGAATGAGAAAGCAATTGATACTGGGGAACCTGTAGGAGCAGAAGATGTTGTGTTCTCTCTAGACCGCGCAAAAGACAAAGACTCCGTACCAGATCACCGGACGTATAGCTTACACGAACGTATTAAAAGCGCTGAAATCGTTACCGACTTAACAGAGTTGAAGAATACAAAACTATCCGGTAGCGAGAAAACTATTCTAGAGACATTGGAGAATGGTCTTGAGACAAAACTATCCGGAATCGTTGAAAGTAAAACAAAAGCTGACAACAGTAAAGGTAACTATCAAGTGGTTAAAGTAACGACAACTGAACCATTTCCTCAAGTTTTGAATTACTTGGCGCACCAATCAGCTGGAATTGTCTCAGAGAAACAAGTAAAGAGCATAAACACGTATGACGTTGCATCATTTAACGTGGATAAAGACATTCCATATGGAGATCAGCGCACTGTAACTGAAGGTGCAAATTATAACAACCAGCTATATGCCAGCGGACCTTATATTCTCGTGAAGAAAAACGATTATCAGGCAGACTTCGTGAAAAACCCTGGATACCGTAGTGGAAGTGATTTTGACCCTAAGATTTCAAACATAACGGTGCGCTTCATTGAAGACGCAGACAGTGCTTTGTCTGCTTTACGTAATGGTGAAGTCCATCTCTTTAACGGGGTACCGGAAACTAAGTACGACCTCGTTGAAAAAGCTGATAACTTACTTCTGCAAAAGAGCGACAGCAACGCCGTTACCTACTTGCAATTCAATACGGCCGGCCGAGAAGTTTCAGAGAGTGAAAACTTACGTAAAGCTGTATTATTCTCCATCAATCAAGACGAATTTTTGAACTATTACCAAGGCAATAAGAAAAAAGCTTACTCAACGGTTAGCCCACTCGTAGACACAGGAAACGAGCTAGTAGCTGATTCTAGTAAGGTAAAAGAGTTCTTGAAAGCCTATCACAAGGAATAACAGAAACCCGGACGCTAACCTGACTTTCAAGGTTGGCGTCCGGGTTTTACTTTCAGATATATTGTTATTACTCAAGTTCACTACGGCTAGTAATCTTTTCCCTTACTACTTAGCCGCTAAAAGTCATACATTATTGAGCCGTATACCCGCCATCTAGTACGATTGCTTGTCCAGTAATTCCTTTTGCAGATTCGCTCGACATGTACAATGCTAAATCGGTTATTTCCTTAACGTCAATCAATCTTTTCTGTGGGACGAGTGGATATAAAACTTCTTCCAACACTTGCTCCACTTTTATGTTCCTTGTCTTTGCAAGATCATTGAATTGACCTCGGACCAGTTTCGTATCCGCATACCCCGGACAAATTGCATTCACGGTAATGCCATCTGTTGCGGACTCTAATGCCGCCACTTTGGTTAACCCGATTACGCCATGTTTCGCAGAATTATACGCTGCTTTTCCTGCAAAACCGATGACTCCATTAATCGATGCCATGTTGATAATACGTCCAAATTTCTGTTCCTTCATATATGGTAATGCGTGTTTAATAGCAATGAATGGTGCCGTCAACATGACTTTAACTAGTAGCTCGAACTTTTCCGTAGGGAAGTCTTCGATGAATGACACATGCTGCAGTCCTGCATTATTCACGAGAATATCTAATTTGCCATATGTTTTCACAGTAAACTCAATCGCGGCTTGAATGTCTTCTTCTTTCGTGACATCACAGACGATTCCTGAAACGTCCCCACTTAACTGAGCAACTGCTTCATCGATTGCTTCCTGACTAAGATCTGAAAGAACCACTTTTGCCCCAGCTTCAGAAAAAGCTTTGGCTATATCAAACCCGATTCCTCGTGCTGCTCCTGTAACGAATAACACTTTGCCTTCTGCCATTTCTTCATCCCCTTAAGTTAAATTGCTGTCCAGCCACCATCTACTTTAATCGTTTCGCCTGTTACAAAGCCCGTCATATCAGAAGCTAAATAGTGCACAGCCCCCGATATATCCTTTGGCTTTGCCAATCCCTTTAACAAGATCCGCTTTCCTACATCTCGTTTAAATGATTCATCTGTAAACATTTTCGCCGTCAATTTCGTTTCAATGAACGTTGGTGTCACTGCATTGACTGCAATACCGTGTTCTGCCCATTCTACAGCTAATGCTTTCGTCCATTGAACGAGACCGCCTTTGCTCGCACAATAAGCTGCACGCTTATAATACCCGACAAACGCCATTTGCGAAGCAATATTAATAATCTTGCCACTCCTTTGTGCAAGCATTTGACGTGCTGCTATCTGACTGGTGAAAAAAACAGATTTTAAATTCAAATCGAGCACAGTATCCTGGTCTGATTCCGTCACTTCCATCCCGGACTTCGCAATATTTACGCCTGCATTGTTCACTAACACGTCAATCGTTCCGAAAGTGGTCAAAACCGCTTCAATCAATTGCCGGATAACTGGTAACTTACTTAAATCACTCACATCATTATCCATGATTTTAGCCACCAATAACCAAATGAGAATATATAGATTGCCACAAAAAGCGAACTTCCCATTCCGCAAAGGGAGTTGTTCCTAGAAACTCAATCGGTATCCAGTTTGGATTTCAGGTTATCCCACGGATGTCATCGTGAATGTTGTAGAACCGAAAGCTTGTGCGGCGGGTATGAATCGTCTTGGTAGATCTGCTTGCTTGAACAAACTTAACGCCATCGGGTACACCGAGAACGCAACAACAAACAAACTTACACCTCCATATGTTAAAAAGCGCAGGCGATGACTACAGCTAATGCAGTACGTTTCATCCCAATTTCATTGACCATTCATGTTGAAATACTAACCGCCGCACCGCTATCTTCCATGACTTTCGCAAAGAGTGCCCCCGTCAAGTACATCAAATACCACGAGGAAATGAATCCTGTAAAGTCATCCATATAGCTTGTTAAAAAATTCAACGTACCTTCTTCTGCTAGCAGTGGGAATTGTGGGATACCATTTAAAACCGCAATAAACCGGGCAGTGATGGGCGCATCAATGAGAAGGTTCATGCCTTTCATTGTTAAACAGATCAAGATCTTAAGTCCCCCGAAAAGACCGATCATTCCTAACATAATAATTCCCCCAAAATCATTAGTTAGTTTTTCTTGTATCACTCTACTTACAAATATGTCTATATAGTAAGCTGCTCTTTGAGTCAGTTGGCTAAGTCTCTACGAATTATTTCGAAAGCGTAAGTTAAATTCATTTAATTTACTAGACGTTCTTACTTTTGAAAAAGCGTTCATTTAGTTCAATCGAAAAGTACTGTTCAAATTATCCGTTAAATATCAATCCTTTACGTTGTTTTTCTTTCAACTAATCTTCCTTCAACCTCAATCGTATGAACAAGTCCTGTGTAAGAAGTTACTTCAGCTAATAAGTAACTTACTGTCTCCTCAATCATTTCTTCGATTGGTTGCTCCCATGTTGTTAGTTCGTATGCTGGCCAAGATGCCATATCGATATTATCGAATCCTACGACTCTCGTATCTTGTGGAATTCGTACTTCATGTTTACGCAATGCGTCCATAGCACCGAGCGCCATAATATCATTCGCTACAAAAAGCGCAGAAGGTAAGATGCCTTCTTCCAACATAGTCATGGCTGTCTGATATCCTCCTTCATATGTGTAATCCGAGTTGTATATTTTATAGTTAACTTGCTGCTGATCAAGGATTTCACAAAAGCCCTTTTCTCGCTCAATACTCGTTGATGTGTGCTCGTTTCCGGTAATTAGCACGAGCTCTGTCGCACCTTTAGAAAGTAAATACTTAGCAATCGATCGGCTCGCATTTAAATTATTGCAGCATACGGAATGGAACTCTCCTATTCTTGACTTTCTATTAAAAAAGACCAAAGGGATATTATTTTTCTTAAACTCTTCTCCTACCGATAACGACATCGTAGCGTCTGTTACAACTACTCCTGCTACGTTATAATTGAGTAACGTTTCCACGTCTTCTTGTTGAATCTCATCATTATTTGTATAGACAAATAATATACTGTATCCATGGTGTTTAAATATAGAACTAAAACGTTTTAACACTTGTGCGTAAAACGGATTTTGAACTCCCTTCATAACAACACCCATAATTTGGGACTGGTTAGTGATAAGACTTCTTGCGTACACATTTGGGCGATATCCAAGTTCTTTTGCAGCATCCAGGACTCGTTTTCTAGTCTTCTCAGAAACAGAGGCGCCTTCAAAGTAAACTCTAGAAACTGAAGATTGTGATACACCTGCTAGCTTCGCGACGTCATTTGCAGTAATCGTTTCTCTCAGTATACTCATTCCTTTTATGACATTTTTAAATTCGAGTAAATCATTTTCGTTATACCTATATTCTATAATACTATTTTTTTACTTCCCATTACTAGAAGCTTCTAAAGCAAGTGGCTAATAGTTAGAAGCTTTGCTCTGCGCTTTATCACTAATTACTCACAATAGTTATAAATGTACGTTAAGTAGGCTGGATAACCTATACCGTTAGGTAGTCGCATTGCATAGGTTTCTTACTTCCGTGATTATATGTATATACAAAAAAGCCAACCTTCCGCTGTTACGTTCTTCATACGGTTGGTTGGCTTGTTAAGTCCATGGGTTTCTATTCAAGGTGATTTCTTTCCACTACCGTTACACACGTGCTCTAATTTCTAATGTGGTTTCGTATACTTCCAGGTTACTTTGATCCGGCCTTCCAACTCATACCCCAATTATGTGCTTTGTCCATTTGTGCATGGCCTTGGTAATATTCTACGAGTCTTTTGACACTGAATGTCTCGTCATTTTCGTTCTCAATCATAGCAATTGCACACACGATTTGCCCATTACGATGTTCATTGAGCTTGACGACGATCTCTTCTCCCGTACCGTTCGTCAACTTAACAATACCATCCGCCTCTGACCACTTCGCAGCGCCTTCATAGATAAATGCATAGACCAATACACGCTTAATGTCCTTAATATGCACACCGTTAATACGCAGAGTCTCACCTTCCGTTGAAGAGCCTGTACGATCATCGTGATCGAGCTTAATGTAGGGAAGACTCGTTAGAGAACCGAACGCATTCCCTAATGCTTGAACACATCCCTTTTCTCCAGAAGATAATTCATACAAACATCCCAAGTCCAGATCCAGGTTACTCTTGCTACTACCTAATAATGAAGAAAGGAATCCGCCCTTTTTCACACCAGCACCGTTCTGATTCCAATTGAGGTTCACAAGAATTTCGCCCAAATTACTTCCCTTTTTGGAAAGGTTAATGGACTCACCTTTTTTCTTTAACTCAATCATTTGTATACCCCCTGTACTTTATTTACCGTAGTTTTTCATAGTCTCTGTTAATTGTTCAATGCGTTTCATGCCATCAATCCGTGCTCGTTTGTTTTCTTCTTCGATTGCACGTGTTTCATCAAGACCTTTAACAATGGTGTTCCAGCTTTGTTCGATTGTTTCAATCTTAATGCTAGGACCTCCAGCAACACGGGCAATTTCAACACTTTGGTTTGCGATGTTTTGTGAGTTACGAAGCAACATTTCATTTGTTCTTTTATCCAGCTCACTCATAGAATCCGCAACAAGCTTTTGACGCTTCGCAGAGACAGCCTGAATGATTCCGTTTTTAAAGATTGGAATCGTTGTAATGAAAGCAGAGTTGATTTTACCAATCAGCTTCGTATTACCTCTCTGTAAAAGTCTTAGCTGTGGAGCTGTCTGCAACGCAACCATTCGGGCCATTTCTAAATCATAGACACGCTCTTCCAATGACTGAACAGCATTATTGATAGTATCCATCTCCATATTGGCGAGTTGGTCTCCGTTACTTGCTCTTTGCTGTAATTCGTCGAGCTTGCCACGCAGCTCTTCTGCCTTGAGTTGCCCAGCGATTACATACTTCTCTAAAGCCATGTAATAATTGTAGTTTTGATCATACATTTCATCCATATTGGTTGTCGAGCGAATCATTTCGTCTTTATACTTCGAGATTTCAATATGGATTTTCTCTATTTCTTTGCCAATCGTTTGGTACTTCCCGAATACTTTTTCAATCAGCTTGTCTCCACGTTTAAAGATTTTACCTAAAAACCCTTTTTGTTCTTCAAAGTCATTTTTGTCAAACTTATCCATTGTTTTCCCGAGCTGTCTGAGCATTTCTCCTGAATCCGTGACACTTGAAGAACGCATTGAATCTAAAATGCGATCCGCAAATGTTGAGATTTGAACAGCAGGCTCTTTACCGAACTCTAGAAGTTCAATTTGGTTACGGGCATCAATTGTTCGAACCAAGTTTAATACTTCTGGGTCTTGTCGGAGTTCGTTTCGCATAACCTCCGCTTTGTTTTCCGTTAATACTTCCAATTCGTTTGTCTCTTCCATTTCCTCAATCCTTTCCACTGAAAAAGTGATTAAACAGATTCCCCATAATGGACGAATCTTTTTTATGCTCTTGGAATGATAAGTCGAAGACCATATCTTCTAATAAATGATGGTCAAACATTTCAGATGCAATATGTGGCTCGATATCATTATGTCCAGGTGGATTGTACAAAACGATATCAAATCCTATTTCATTCAACACAAGTAGAAGCGTAGCATCTGCTCTGGATAACGTACCATTTTGTTCGGTATTGTATAAAATCACTTTAGGAACTTCTTGAGAATAATCGAATGTTTGCATGAGATTCAACAAGGGTTCTGGTATGTGAATCGATTGTGTAAACATATACAAGCCAACCTGTTCGATAGTTTCACCATGTTGAGGTTTAAGTTTAGGATGGGCGCATGCTCTTGATATAGCAGCTGCGAGTCCTACTTGTAATCCTTCACGGAGTTGAGCATATTGCCACCAATTGCTTGTAATCATTTTTTTTGGATCCAGGCGTCCTTCTTTACCTAAGGCATGTGAATAATGAAACTGATTATTGGATTTCTGTTCTTTCATGAATGGAAATTGCTTCACAGTAAATGCACTTGAATTGCTAGTTAAGCTATGTAGCTTATCCCAGAATTCTTTTCTATTAGAGGAGACTCCAGAAATTTTAGCAAACAATGAAGGGATCTTTATTTCAGTACTACTAGTAGAAAAGTTCGGACGAATGAAGGCTTTCTCTTTAGCTACTAAAAATAATTCATCGTATGTCGTTTTTAACGTAACTGATATAGGTGTGTGCTCCCGGAATTGCCAAGGTTTATAGAACGCTGAACCTTCATGGTGAAGGACCGCGTCGATTTCTTTAGAAGCCCGATACGCAACCGTTCCTTGTCGCTGAGGCTCTTCAACCGGGAATGGATGTATTGGAATCGTTGATGGATATTTCACTATAGTGGTTAATTCATTACTCGGATCAATTTCCTTAAAGTCGTCAGTACCATCAGGTTGGAGAATTACAACATCCATCCCAAGTAGAAGCAGGTAATATAAAAAGTAAGACTGACTTTTATTAAGATGCCCATACCAAACTACGTGTGGCACATCCTCATGTATAGAAACGTCTCTTACCCAAGGATCTATATGGTTCCAAGTCCATTTGATAATATCTAAAAACAATCTTCTGAAGTCAGGATGATTCAAGTGTCCTCCATGAGAATCTTGAAACTTCTTCAGCACTACAATTAATGATTCTCTTATCAGCCTATTGAAGTCTAAGTCTTCCATATACTTCGGTAACAATTGGGCTCCTTCTAAAAATGCAACAAATCGATTGATTGAGAGACTTGGTTGTTCACGAACCAGCTCATAAATTCTTTGCATCGATTGAAAACGCTCTGGTGTTATTGTTTTGTCCAGATTTTCTGATAGGACATAGACAGTTTTGGATTGGCTCATTTTATATAGGTTTATTAAATAATCCGTTTCATCAAAATCCGCACCAAGAACACGAGCGCCTATTCGTTCATAGTAGACGCTTTCATCGTCCAGTTTGAAATTTGGACGTTCTTTGATAGGTGTAACCAGTTTGGAAGACCAGTTTGTATACTCTACAGTCTTCAAAGCAGGTTTTCTAATCATCACGACTCCCCCACAGTTATATAATTTAGAAATAGAAGAGAGTGAGGGGCTGTCGAACGAAAGTGTTTTAGACTGATTGTCTTAGTTTGGCAAGCATTGCTTGTAGTAATTCCTCTGCCGCCAAAACTCCGGTACTTTTTGTGAGTCCCAGATGGCCAAAAGTATTTGCAGCTTCACCATGCCTCGGTATCAATCCAAAGTCAGCGCGTTCAATCATACAGACATCCAAGTAGGAATCCCCTGCAGTACAGATTTCCATTTCCTCTTCCTTTTCAGCTACATACTTTACCGCATCCCATTTATTAATAAAAGAAGGGATGATATATACTTTGCGTCCTTGCATAGAAAGAACCCATCCGTTCATTCTAGCCCATTCCGAAAGATTGGTTAGCCATATCTCAGATATATTGTCGGGCTTAACTAGTAAGTATATGAAGAAGGGATCTACAGTTCTAAGAGACTCAAGCCAAGACGAATCCGCTGTTCGCTCTATCTTACGCTTCATTTCATCAAGTGAAACCGGACTTCCCATCTCTTTTTCTTTGATTTTTTGCTCCCACGTACGATCGACTTCTCCATTTTGGAGGATGACTGCACCATTACATGCAATCACATATTTAGGACAGATTTCTTCTTGAAACAACGAAATTCTTTTATACTGATCCACATTCCTAGTTGTTACAGGAACAAACAACCCTTTTTCATTTATCTCATGTAATAACTTAATCGATGTTTCTGTCATATAAGTTAACTCGTTTCCAGATGAATGCTCAACTGTTCGCACAGGTACTTCAAGCTGTGTAACGTCAAATGAACGATATGAATATATCAGAGTACGATCTAAATCACTGGCAAAGATCATAAATCGGTATCCAATGGTTTAATTAATCCGCAACACGAGTAAGCCATATGATCATAGACTTCCACCTCAACATTTCGCTCTTTCGCCAACTGCAAAATGTGCTTCAGTGATGGATCCTGGTCGTTTCTCACAAGAATTTTCCAAGGAATTCTTCGTAACAAAACTCGAGTCGTTTCCCCAACTCCAGGCTTTATTAGATTAATGTCCTCTATTCCATAGTGATCTTGTATAGAAACAATATCTTGTAACCCTTTCCAAGTCGGTTCTTGCTGATTGTGTTGAAGCTCACGAGTCATTTCTTGGATTTCAGGGACTGCATTTTCAAACTCACGAGTAATGACGTCGATATAATAATTAGAAACGTCTTTCTCCTCTAAGCCAGCATACACTTTTGCACCGTGGAAGTCGTTAACTCCTATCCACTCATCGTTCAGAACTGTGCGACTGACGAGCCCTGAGACGGTAGAATTTAAACAAGCGCTTGGGATGAGGAAGTCTTCTCTCGTTCCATAAAGCGAAGAACAATAGCCAGGATCTGCAAGTACAGCTAAGTCATCACTTAATTGTGTTCCATACTTTTCATTAAAGTGCGCAACAGACTTCGTTAGTTCTTTAGCGATTGCTCCTTTTCCGGTCCACCCATCTACAAATACAAGTTGTTTCGTTGGGTAAGTACGGATCAGATAGTTTAAGGCATTTTCGTCTACTCCGCGTCCTCGTATAATCGAAATACTGTAGTGAGGAACCGAAATATTGTGCATTTCTTTCATGTACCGTTTCATTAAAATCCCGATTGGAGTGCCGGCTCTAGCAAGTGAAACTAATACAATATCTGTCCCTTTTCTTTCAAGAATCAGCTCTGATACCGTCCCTGTTGCACTCGCAACTTTTTCTTTGTAGGTATGTAAGGATTCATGAAAAAGTTCCAGGTAATCACGCGTTGGTTCGTATTCAATCGGCAACATTTCTGAGTAATGAACGCCACTTTGTATCGCTTGTTCTCTCTCATCAAGACTCTTTTCTAACGTAGCTTGTGACAAATCCTTTAATAAGAAAATGACATCATCTGTTGCATAGCTGCCTTTAAGAGTTTGCACATTCTGATCTACCATATTTTCACTCCTTCTATCCTAAACAAACAACGTGTAGTTTTTGTATCATATTTAGTTCGCATACTAGTGACTTGAGTCTTTCCATACTCTGAGATCGTTCGAGAAATATAAATGCTTCATCATAGTGACGCTCTGAAGTATTGTATAAATAATTCATTACAGAAGGGTCTTCCGGACTTTCAAATTGGATGCGTGTCTTGATTGGATAATCAGTAAGAGAAAGCGGAAATATCGGACTCCTCGTTGTGGAATGGTAAGCAATACCTGCTCCCATATGAGCTGAAACTTTCATAGGAATATACATGAATTCCCCTGTTCCTAAGCACAATGTGTTCCTTCCAGAGCGATGCCCCTGTAAGTACTGTCCTACTTCTTTACAATAGTCTTCAATCGTCATCTGGTGGTTGGATTCTAAGCCAAACCTTCCTGTCATTGCTGAATAAGGCTTTTTATTTACTAGTCCTGTAGAGTCGATGGATGGATAGGCTATCGGCTGCAATGGTTTTGATAGTTGCGATACATCGATCCAATTCACTTCAGGCATTTCTTCATCTTTACGTTCAATGATGCACTCTTCTTCTAGGTTAGGAGTTCCTTCAACTTGAATGGACCCCGACACAAGGGAAACTACTTCAATTACAATATTGTACATGCGTTCAACAGCACGGACTTGTTCAATATCATCTTGTTTCCGCCAATCCAATAGCGACAAAATTACATACTTTTTACGCGGAAATCTTTTTTGCAGAGAAGCTATTATATTCAAAGCAGTTTTTCCTGTGGTGATTTCGTCATCTACAAGGACAATTGTATGATCGTTTTCCAAATAGTGCAGTGGCGCATAACAGCGTTGATCTACGGCGTGAGAATGCTCTTCTTCAAAGTAGAGAGTAACTTTTTCATCTAACAGCTTTTCTCTAGTAGAATGCATATATATCGAATCTTTAAAGCAATCGAACACACTATGTCCGAGGCCAGTAGCCGTTTCAGCAAAGCCTATGAAAACGAGGGGTTCCCCAACGGATAATTGAAGCTCTTGAACTGAAGTATATGCCGTGTGTAATGATTCCTCTGTTTCTTCTATAAGTGCTTCAATCCACTTTTCTTTCCCCGGCAGTTCATTCCCGGTTGTCTTTTCATAGTACAGCGCCCCGAGTAAGGCACCTGCAATATGGGGGATTTGTGGACTGCGCGCTATGTGCTTACCAAGTATTTTACTGACAAAAAGAAACGATCTTTTTTTATTAATTCGTGCTGCCATTTCATATAAGCTGTCGATTGGCAGCTTATATGGATTTCGATCGATTTGTACAGATACTTTCATATCACCAATTTCATGTGCGATCCATTTCGGATAAGAGTTGGATAAATGTGCTACTTTCATCATACACCCCGTATATTTCAGACTTTACTAATACCTTTTTCGCCCAATTTAAATGGGGCTTAATTTCGTTCATCTTATTTTGAAACGCACTTTTAAATACACCTTTTTCTCCTGTAGCTTGTTCAATAATTCCTAGTGCATCTACGTATTCCTCTTTCGACACGACATGTAACGATTGCACAGGTAATAGATGAGTAGGGTGTATAATCGTTTTGCCTACTAGACCATTCGCTTTATCCAACAACGTTTCTTGAATTAACCCGTCAAAATCTTTTCGAATTAGTTCTTTTCTTAATAGTATACCTTGAGAACCTGACTGCTCCTCAAAAAGGGTTTCCCGTAACTGCGGTTTCAAAATACGATCAGTAGAGGTGAAGTGCTCCCAGACTGGTCCTGAAACGACATAACCTCCTGGCTCCCTGCTGAAAATATTAACAATATCTGTGATTAATTCATTAATAATAGAAATTTCGTAAACAGTTGTCTCGCTGTCTCTTCTTAGTCCATATAATCCACATAAATCGGTTGCACCAATTCGAATATTCAGTACATAGTCCGCATAACGATCTACAATTTCTTTAATCAAGAGGAGTTCGTTTAACCTTCTCTCCTTATAAAGTACATGTGGAGATTCTAAAATCGGCATCCCATACAACAACGTTTCTTTACTATGATTGAGATTTTGTAAGGCACTCAAATACTCTTCGGCATTTTCGGACGAAAACTTCGGAAATACAAATCCCACTAAGTTTATAATCGATTCGCCTAAGCGATTCACTACATCTGTCATTTGGTCAACAGTTCGGACCCGAATGAAAATTAAAGGAATGTCCTGCTTTTGAAGTATACCGCTCTTAACTGCTTCATGAATAGATTGTAAATGACGAATCAGTATAACTTCTGCCAGTTCCACTTCCGAATCTCCAATAGAGTCTTCCAAGCAAATAACGATAGTCACGAGCTCTTTATACTTGTTAGTAATAACTACGTCTGAAATGTCTTGTCGCGTCGCGGGCATGTATAAAACTGCTCCTAGACTGTGAGCTAACAAATTTTTATCAGTTTCTTTTGTAATGATACTTGGTACTTTATAGAACAAACGTTGCACTTGTATTTCTGACAAGTCGTTAAAATATCTCACTACACGCACCTTCTTCTGCATTTAGATATAAGAAAAAAGAAGGACAAGCCTTCTTTTTAACTATTTATAGGGGTTGTTTAATTCGCTTTAAGTTATGAATGATAAAGGTACCTAGGAACATTACGATTAGAATTACAAAGAATGCAACATGTGTAATTTCGAGCCCTATGACACTCAGACCCATCTTAATGGCAATCAATGCAATTAAAATGTATGCCGTTGTTTCAAGTTCAGGAACTTTTTCAATTAGTTTTAAAAATACGCCTGCAATTCCACGCATCATGAGTACACCGATCATACCACCTAATAGCAAGACCCAGATCTGTTCGCTTACTCCAAAAGCAGCTAGGACACTATCTACAGAAAATGCGATGTCCATTACTTCTACAGCGACTACAGTCCCCCAGAATGTACCGAAGAGTCGGATCAGAATTCCTGTCGCTTTTACATCCTCAATCTCTTCTGCGTTTCCGCTTTTAGACTTATCGATAAAGTACTTAATGGATAACCAGGCAAGATAAGCAGCGCCTAGAACTTTCACCCACCATAATTTAATGAGGAATACACCAACACCAATAGCAATGAAGCGGAACGCGTATGCACCAATCAATCCATAGAAGAGAGCCTTTTTACGTTGTTTAGGAGGTAAATGTTTAACCATAACAGCGAGTACGAGCGCGTTATCCGCTGACAAAAGTCCTTCTAAAATGACCAGAGTACCAATTAACCCCCAACTTACAGGATTGGTTAGTACCTCTGCCCACATATGCCAATCGAAAAACGATGCGTATGTGTTTAGTATTCCGTGTAAAATATCCATGTTATCTCCCTGCCGACAAACAGCTTAACACTGTCTGTCTACTTACGATTTTCACTATTAAACATCTAGACCATAGTTGCGGCAAAGTGCTTCTAACCCACCAGAAAATCCGCTACCAATCGCGTTAAATTTCCATTCGTCTCCATGTCTGTACAATTCGCAAAATACGACTGCAGTCTCAATTGAGAAATCCTCGCCTAAATCGAATCTCAGCAATTCTTCACCAGTTGCTTCATCAGAAAGTCTTACAAAGGCATTCGAAACTTGACCAAAGTTTTGACTTCTTTCTGGTGCATCGTGAATGGTTACAGTAATACCAATCCGATTTACGTATGCCGGAATCTTAGAAAAATCGACAATGACTTGCTCGTCGTCTCCGTCTCCCTCACCCGTGCGATTATCGCCTGTGTGAATGACAGATTTACTCGGGTGTTCTAAGTTATTATAGAAAATGAAGTCCGTATCGTTTTGACAACGGTTGTTTTCGTCTACTAAAAAGGCAGATGCATCCAAGTCGAATTCCTTCGAACCTGAATATTTGTTTGTGTCCCAACCTAATCCAATAACGCCTCGAACAAGTCCTGGATTGGTTTTTGTTAAATCTATTTTTTGACCTTTAGATAATGTAATTGCCAATTCAATCATTCCCATCGCTTAGATTTAAATGTGTATTTTCAAAAGTTTACGTAACGATATATTTCCATGAAGTGTAAAAGGATTATACTTGTAGCCCGTAATCTTTTACAAGAGATGCTAAACCACCTTGGTATCCGCTACCAATAGCATTAAACTTCCACTCCGAGCCGTGTCGATATAACTCACCCACGACGATTGCTGTTTCGATAGAGAAGTCTTCTCCAAGATCGTACTGAACTAGTTCTTCTCCAGTCGCATCATTCACGATTCGGACATAGCTATTCGATACTTGTCCAAAGTTTTGACTACGTTCTTCAGCTTCATGAATTGTAATGGCAAATGCAATCTTTTCTACTGAAGAAGGAACGTTTGTTAAATGAATTTTAACCTGCTCATCATCCCCGTCCCCTTCACCTGTGAGGTTATCACCAGTGTGGACGATGGATCCATTACCACCTTCAAGATTATTGAAGAAGATGAAGTCTTTATCTGACTCACATTTACCAGAACCATTTAAAAGGAATATAGAAGAATCAAGGTCGAAGTCATTTGAACCATCGTACTTATTTGTATCCCATCCTAAACCAACTGTAATGTTAGTTAAGCCTGGATTTGTCTTTGTCAAATCTACCTTTTGACCTTTACTTAGTGAAATCGCCATTTGAATAGCCCCATTTCTTATAATTGATTGCAACCGAAATACTGTACATGTTTACAACAAATCACAACTTATCTATTGAAAAGCTGTGATTTGTTTCTAATTAGATACAGAAGTAAATCTAGAATCTCATATAGTTAAGTACGATATTACTGACCAAAAAGTTTCAAAAACTTTTTAAGAATAATGTTTCACGATATCTTGAAGTCCTGGATCTTTTGAACCCGCCCCTAAAGCTCCAAACTTCCATTCACTACCGTGTCTATAAATTTCTGCAACTGTTAAACTTGTCGAGCCTGAATAGTTCTCAGATAGATTAAACTTCAATAGTTCATTTTGGTTTGAAGCATTCAACACACGAATGTATGCGTTCTGAACTTGCCCAAAATCTTGTTTGCGTTTAACACAATCATATATATTTACGACGAAAATTAGTTTGTTAACATTGGCTGGAACCTTTTGAAGGTCGACGATAACTTGCTCATCATCCCCATCTCCTTCGCCTGTAACATTGTCTCCGGTGTGTTGAACGCTTCGGCATTTACTTGTTAAGTTACCAAAATAGATCAACTGACTTTTCTCTTTGAACTTGTCATCTTGCAACATAATAACCGATGCATCAATATCCATGTTCGCACCACTTCCACCGCCAAATAATCCACCGAACAGTCCTCCAGATTTTTGTTGGATTGGATCCCAACCTAAACCAACTACAACTTTAGAGAGTCCTGGGTTTTCCTTCGTCAAATCAATGCGCTGACCTTTTTTCAAAACAATCGCCATTTCAATCACTCCTTTATACTATTTACACGATAATCTCTTTTTCTACATGATTCTCCATCTAGAATAATACTACTACATTCTCAATCAATTATCCAAAATCTTTCAGAAAATTTAACCAGTTAACTATTCCCAATTAAGCTAACGAAAATAACACATGACCTCAATCAATTTCAACTCGCAAACGACTTTTCAGATTAACCTGTACGTGCACAAATAGATTCAAGTAATGAGTTATAACGCCTCTTACAACTCTTCTTCCATTAATGTAAATCCTTCAATAACGGTATCTTCTTCCACTTCAATTAAAATACAGCGTTTACCGTTGTAATTGACTTGTTTCACGTACCTTAAATCTTGAGGGCTAATCGAGATATTTGCAACTTTTGTGCTGATTTTAATGGACTTAGATGTGTAACTTGGAACGACATGACTCGCTTTCAATTCATAAGTTTCATCGTCAACTACGGATTGGAATGCTTGTTGTACTTTCTCCTCGTCGACATCAGTTGCTCCGCTCATCTTGAGTACTCGTTCTAATTCTTTCGTGTCCAAGATTGGAACGTACTCTTCGTCTTCTCCCTCATCCTCTACGATAGTCATCCGATTGATTTCATCATATACGTTCGCAAGCATTTTAGGATTCACTTCGTCTCCTACAACCTGTTTAACAATCTCTTCAAATACCGCTTTGTCGTCTTCTGCTGTCATAATTTCTTCTCCGTCCAGCACATTTTCGATAAATTGGTAATCTGGCTTATTCGCTTTGCCAGCTGCGTAGAGAATGTGGTTGACGTCAGCAGCGTTATCCGTAAAGCATGGAAATAAGAATCCACCAATAGGGGACGCAAGCTTTACAACAGGGTCCGCCATCTCACTCGACTTAAATTCACGTTCCACAAAGTCGAAGATAAGTGACGGCTTGGGAAGTTCCGTATAGTTCATGCTACAAAGAATAAAGGGCGTCGTGTAAGCTTCGTCCCCTTCAGCCATTTCCAACTCTTCTAGATTCTTTTTCGTTGGCTTATAATACTTGCCACGAATGAATGTAATAACGAGGTCTTTCTCGTACTGGGCGTCCGTCACCATTTTTTTAGCGATGGACTGCATGCCTTCTTTCCACTCGTCAACTTCTTTTGTGTTGAGCCCTGCATATAACAGTTGCTGCGTATGATTGGTCTGCTCCTCTTTTACTTCTGCAAATCGAACTTCAAACAATTTCATGTCCAATTTTCCACCGAGTACTTTTTTGAAACTCGCTAAAAACAGTTCCTGTTGCTCACGCTCCATCAGCCCGAAAGCTTGACTCTCCTCGTGATAAATTTCATCACTCTCCTGACGAACATACACGTTATAAATGTCCGTAATCATCAGTAAGTCCGTATCCAATTTAAACTGCTTTCGTAGTGCAGCAACGTCTTTTTTGTTCATTGTAAGTCCCTGCTTTCTCTTATAGGAATTCATCATTTCAAGTTGGTTTTTTATTCTTCTATTACACTTAAATCAGTATAACAATGTTTACATGGAAATAAAAACGTACGTTCCGTTCACTTATCCTCTGCAACATGACATATGTCTCCGGACGGTTAAGAAATACGATACAGGGTAAAGACGGTATATGATTTAAAAACGAACTTGAGGAGAAGTGATATCATGTCAGAAACACTATTTACATCAACCGCAACTGCTAAAGGTGGACGTGAAGGACACGTTCAATCCTCCGATAATGTCGTGAGCTTTGACACGGCGATGCCAGGAACTCCTAGAGCTAAAAAACTAGTAGGTTCAACCAATCCCGAGCAGTTGTTTGCAGCAGGCTATGCGGCATGTTTTGATGGTGCCTTACAATTAGTTGCTGGGAAAGAGAAAGTGAAATTCGAATCTGAAGTAACTGCAAATGTCAGCCTACAAAAGGACGAAACAGACCATGGTTTCAAGTTGGCTGTTAAGCTCCAAGTGAAAGGTACAGGTATTGAAAAAGACCAGCTGCAAGATTTAGTTGAAAAAGCACACCAAGTTTGTCCATACTCAAAAGCGACAAGAGACAATATAGAAGTCACACTCGAGACTGTATAAAAACTTTTAAACCTAAAAATCCCACGAAATGTAGATTACTTTCATTTCGTGGGATTTTTATAATCTGTTATAAATAATAGGCATCTTACTTACGAGTCACGCTAAACAGTGCGATCAGAATACTAACACTAAAAATGATGATGGGAACAGGTAGTGACCAGATGTTTGCCAATGTGACGAATGCAATGCAAACACCAAGTGAACCAAGGAGTGCAGCTAAATAACTCGTTTTACTATCATTCTTCATAGCTCGATATAAGACAATGACAGGAATATTAGATACGACTAGAAATAACAAACCTTGTAAACCGTCTACTGATATGATGGATGTTGAAGCAAGCAGTTGTTCAACTTTATCTGATTCGATGTTCATCGTAATTTCCCAGTTCTTTTTCTTGCAACCCGAAACAGCCTAGAGATAGCATTGTCCATTGTCGTAGGAACATTATTGATAATGGCTTTTGTAAAAGTATTTTGTGCAATGTTCTTTGCGTCTTGAAGACAGAAGCTGAGCTTCTTCAAATAGGATTCACTGACTCTGAATTCGGGCATATTCTATGTAGACGTAAAGAAAGCATTCTGTAGGAGGAATTAAGATGACTAATTATTTGTCTTTTGCGGGAATCGTAACTGCCATTAGTGACTTTTCAGTCGGACAGTATAACGAAGTAGGCTGTTATAAGCTTATGTCTGTTGATAATGGCTATGGAAACGTAGTAAATTTTGTAGTGGCTCCGACCACTTACTTTGTGGATCACGAAGTCGTATCGATTGGGGACCAAGTAACTGGATTTTATGACGGCAATGCTCCGACGCCGCTCATATTCCCCCCACAATTTAATGCATTAATTGTATCTAAAAATACGACTGGACAATTTGTGAAGGTGGATTATTTTGATGAGCAATTGGTGAGCAGTGATCACACGTTACAACTGAATTTGAGCCCCGCTACTAAAGTCGTCCTGCAAAATGGGCAACCATTCACCGGAAACCTTGCTAACCGAGAATTACTTGTTGTGTATGGTGCAACAACTCGTAGCATTCCGGCGCAAACGACACCTTATCAAGTCGTTGTTTTATGCTCGTGAGCTAAGAGATTTCTGCATGCGGATACCTATTCTGCATGCAGTTTTTCTTTTTCTACGTTATCAAGTATTATCTAACACTTTTCTAACCTGTTGAGCTGATCTTTAATCGTTTAGTTCCCCCAAAAAGTCTATAACGTATCTTACGGTGTCTTGAATTTGCTGATCTCCCTGAAGAGAAGATTCTCCATCGCCCTTTTGATGACCATACTTGCCAAACCCGCCGTGGTTCCCACCCTTTATTTCGATGAATTTAGTGTCGCTCGGTAGAATCGACTTCGCTCCTTTCACTTTTTCCAGGTCTGCTACTTCGTCATTGCTACCGTAGAGTGACAGCACCCTCAACGAGGTTTTGCTTAAATCCGTTTTACTCTGCGGATACGATGCGAGTAATATAAGCCCTTCGATTTCATCATGCTCCAGTGCATAATCAGCAGCCATCACACCTCCAAGCGAATGACCACCTATGACCCATCTTTTAATCTCTGGATGTGATCGAATGATTTCATCCGCTCGATTCGGGGAAAGAATCGCCAAGTTGAATGGTAGATCCGCAATTAAAACCGGATAGCCTTCTGCTGCAATTCCCTTTGCCATCCCTGCATAGGCAGTAGCTTCCACCTTCGCACCCGGATAGAATATAAATCCAATATCTTTACTCGTTGAAACAGGGGTGAATAGTAAATCTCCATCCTCTACTACCTGTACTTGGTTATCAGATTGTAAGCTCTCCTTTGCAGCTGGGCTCGCTTCGTAGGATGCGCTAACGAAAATGAAAAAACCAGCTACAGCAAGCACTAGTACCACTACGATTCCAATAAGAATTTTAACCTTCCACGACTTCTTTCGATTCATCCTCTTCACTCCTCGTTCAATCAATCCGCTTCATGATATCGATAAAATACTTTAGAATTCTAGCAGTCAATCCCCAAACCGTATAGTCGCCATACTCGTAAAACCATTCTTCCTGGGAACGTTTTCCCCATTGGTATTTCTCCCCGTTGTAGATTTTGTCAAACGGAAAGTCGGGTAGTGGTGTAGGTTGCACCGGTACCCGATGTAAAACAGGTTCATGCTCCATCAGCCATCTTAGTGGAATTGCAATTACTTCTTCTACTTCGTCTTTGTTATAGGAGTATTGGATTTGGTGATAATCGCATACCGCAACGAACGGATACACGACAAACGATGGGGATGCGATATAAGGACTTAGCTTTCCTATAACTTTCACTGTATCTGGGTCAACCCCTAATTCCTCTTTGGTTTCCCGCAATGCGGCTTTCATTGGTGAAGCGTCTGCTGCGTCAATGCGACCGCCTGGAAAACTAATATCCCCTGGTTGTTTGCGCATCGTTAACGCACGAACTTCAAATACAACATGCCACTCCCCTTCGTCTTGAACGAGTGGCACTAGTACTGCCGAACGAAATGCCGTTTCTTCACCTATAAATAAGAAGTCATTGTTCTCCAATTTATTCTTCAAATCGTCTAAGAACATAAAGTTTTTGCACCTCCATGTTTTCTATTCGTTCCATCGTATCATTGAATGAAAATTGCTGAAAGATGGAGCTAATACAAGTGACGGAATTCTATCAATAAAAGTAAAACACCCAACTCCACGACTGTTAGCTAGGTTGGATGCTCACACTATTCATTTATCTATCCGATAAAAGTTCTTCGTCGAAACATAAAGCTGGCGATACGTTTCTTCTACGTCTAATTTCTTCAACTCTGCGATCGCCTGGACGCTATGATGCATCATTGAAGGATGAGTCATCTCCCCTGAAAAAGGTCCTTCAAATGGCCATGGACCATCCGTTTCCACCATTAGTTGTGAAAGTGGAGTCTGTTTTACAAGATGCTGGATCTTTGGCTTATACGTGACGTCCGGTGTAACTGAAATAACATAACCATTTGATAATATCCTCTCGAGCACGGCGTCACTTCCTTTAAACCAATGAAAGTGTGCTTTTAAGACGTGATGCTTTTCCAATAGATCACATACAATGCTGGCGTCTTCATAGACCGCATGCAGCACGATCGGCAATTCACAAGCTACAGCCTTTATGATGAACTTCTCCAACAACTCTAGATAAGGTTGTAGCTCTAGCTCAGGGTTTTCCTTTCGCAAATAATAAGGTAGTCCGACCTCCCCAATTGCAATTATCTGGTCCTGTTTGTCATCAATCAGTTCCATGATTTCTGCAAGAGCATTATCACTAGGCACTGGTTGCTCAGGGTGATAACCTATAGCTGGTTTCACACGGCTATCTAGTCGTGCGAGTTCCAATGTACGATAGGATGATTCCAAATTGTTCGAGACAGCGATTAGTGCATTCACTGACATAGCCTCTAGCTCTTTCATCAGACGTGTTCTGTCAACTTCTTCATACATATCCAAGTGAATGTGTGCATCAAGTAAATTATGGCGCATGAATGGTCACCTACTTTACCTTTTTTATCAACTCTATATATTGTGTATCCCCATATCCAATCATCGGAAAAACCTCAAGTAATCGTTTCATTAATTCGGATTGCGGTACCTGTTTGTTTTTTGAAATGTATTGAGTGACAACGTTATGTTCTGTTTGCATTTCTAAAAACAGCTTAACTGCCTGATACATTACTGGAATCAGCTTTTGAGAAGGCATTACCTGATTCACTAAAACGTCTTCATAGACTGAGTCGTAGAATCCTAACATCATCTCCACTTGATTCACTTTAAATTCATCCTCCCTAAAGCTATTCAAGAATATCTTCCCAACGTAGTTGGACTTCTCGAGATAGGCAAGAATGGTCAAAAGATTCATCTGGCAAAACATGTCTTTTCCAAACCACAAAACGATATAATTGTACTTCTTATTAAATAACTTACTCAATGGTTTTATGACGGTGTTGCTGTAACTATCTACAGATACATTATGACCTAACGCCCTAGTCTGCATGAATGTGGAATCAAAAATAGATGTAGTAGTTGCATGTACACACATTGCTTCATTGAACGGAGCATAATCAGAATCTCCCATTAGTCTTTTACTGTTAAAGTCCTCATACATCATTTGTCCATTTAATATATTCAATACATCTCGGTCAAATAATTCACTCTTCCTATTTTGTAATTGGACAACCTCGGTCTCTCTGTTGTTCATCTTATATTCATCCTTCCCCTGACGAATTGTGAGTTTAGTAAATGATTGTACTGGTAGTTGATGCAATTGAAATTCCTTTGGATTCATTCCGAAAACATCCTTAAAAGCCCTACTATAAGCTTCTTGTGACGAATAACCATAATCAAAAGCTATATCGATGATTTTACGATTGTTAACTAGATCCTCCGTAGACAAATATAATCTTCTAAGGAGAATGTAGCGCCTTATACTGAGACCCGTCGCCTGATGAAATTTAAATGAACAGTAGTATGGAGAATAACCCATATTGTTTGCTAACTCCTCTAAAGAAAACTCCCCATGTAATTTGTCCTCAATCCAATAAATCAGTTGCTGTATGCACTCATTCATTTCCATCACTCCTAATAACCAGTATAAACGGTAGCCACTCTATTCATTTGATAGTTGTTGCTCTTATGAATTAAAGATAATCCCATCCAAATCAGTGACGTAAGTCATTTATCTCACTTGCTTCAACTCCTATTTAATTCAGCTACGATCAAATAAGTTGACTTTCTAGGAAAAAAGATTAAAATTACAAAGTACTTTAAACAAAGCACTTTTTATAAAGTGGTAAAGTTAAAGTTTATATTGAATCAGAGAGAGGAAAAAAACATGAAATTCACTCAATTTCTAAAAACAAGAGGCTCTATCGCCGCCATCATTATGGGGGTATTCTATGCGGTTGCCATGCTAGGGATTTTCTTACCAGGCTATACGGCAATTCCAGGAAATATTGACGACTTACCGATTGCCATCATTAATGATGATGCAGGTAAATATGGTGCAACAATTGCTAGTCAACTTAAAGAAAATCTTCCTTTTAAGGAGATAGAAACTGATATACAAAACAAACAGGCACTAAAGAAATTGGAAAAAAACGACTTAGCCTTAGTCGTTCACATACCAAAATCATTCTCTTCTGATATGCAAAGTGGTGAGACATCTTCTAGTATCGACTTTACAATTAATGATGCTGGAGCAACAGTCATTCCTTCTTCTATGAAGTCAGTTGTGACAGAAATTAATAACCAATTGAGTCAGCAATTCTCTCAACAAACTGCTCAAAGCGTATTAATGAACTTTAATGTACCTGAAAAGCAAGCTACTGAATTAGCTGAAAAAATTGAGTCTGCTTATGCAGGCAACGTAGTGACCATCAACAAAATACCAGATGGCATGCACAATAACATGCTCCCTATGTTCCTAACCATGGCGAGTTATATCGGAGCTATGATCGGATCAATGCAATTAGTGGAAGCATTTAAAGATAGCCGCGGGAAAGCTAGCAAAACACGCTTGTTCATCTACTTACAATTGAGTGCTCTCTTGATTGCTGTGCTATCTTCATTAGCTGCTACAGGAATCACTTTCTTAGTGAATCAACCTGACGGAAGCATGTTCTTGAGTATCGTAGGTCACCAAACTCTTATCTATATGGTAAGTTTCAATTTCACAGCGATTCTTATTTTCTTACTAGGATCCGCTGGTATGATTCTCAATATCCCTCTAATCTTCGTACAAACCTTAGCGAATGGAGCCGTAATATCACGTGATATGATGTACGCACCATACGAATGGGCAAGTCATGTTACACCTATGTATTACTCAGTACAGGGCTATATAGCTGATTTGTACGGAAGTATTAGTCCAAGTCCGTTCCTTTGGTACTTGGCAGCAATCGGTTTAGTCGCTATGGTAATAAATATCATCATCGTTGCAACAGTTCACAGATCGAAACCATCTGACAAGCCAAAAGTAGCGTCAGAAATAGAAGAAATCACTAAAGTGTTAACGTAACCGTGTTATAATAAGAATAATTATTCTTATTTAAGGGGCATCGTGAATGAGCATTCAAGTGTTTATATTAAGCAAACTAATGATAGGTAAAACCTATCCTTATGAGCTGAAGAAACAAATGACTGAACCCATTCCATTGGACGAATTAGGTGGAATCACAGAGAGTAAGCTTTACTATCACTTTGATGCCTTGGCAAAAAAAGGCTTAATTGAACCCGTGGAAGTAATAAAGGAAGAACATCGACCTGATAAACAAGTATTTGCGATTACAGCTAAAGGGCGTGAAGAGCTCCCTAGAAAGATCTATCAGTTGTTTGAATCTGCAAACGATATAAATGACGTAGTCATCGGCTTAGCAAATATCAAATATGTGGATCCTGAAAAAGTAGTGATACTTTTAAAAGAAAGATTAATGATTTATCAAGCACATTGGGATCGTATTATGAATTTTAAAAACGATTCTCACAAAGACAAAAAAAGTGAAAACCTCAATGAATTGCTCGTTGGTTATTTTACAACTAAATCAGATCACACTATTTATTGGCTTGAGGAAGCCATTAAACAAATTGAACAGGGTAATCTTTAAAAGGGACTTTCCAGAAATTCAGTGCAAACTGATTTCTACGAAAGCCCCTTTTTTTTAACATAATAAAGAAGGATAGTAGTGATCGAAGTGGATCACTACTATCCTTCTATTGAATCAATTTTTATTCGATTTATGAGTTGAAAATAGTCAAGACTTCAGATGCTACTGCACCGCCAGAAGCTGGGTTTTGTCCAGTGACAACGCGATTATCTGAAACAGCAAAGGCTGACCAATCATCACCTTTTACATAATTAGCGCCTTTACTGACTAGCGCATCTTCTGTTAGGAACGGTACAGTGTTCTCTAATCCTAATGCAGCTTCTTCTGTATTGGTAAAACCGGAAACCTTCTTGTTTGCGATAAGTGGCTGACCTGAGGCGTCTTTAATATTCACTAATCCTGCCGATCCATGACAAACTGCTGATACGATTCCACCGTTCTGATAGATTGTACTCGCGATTTTCTGTAAATTTTCATCCTCTGGATAGTCCCACATAACCCCGTGGCCGCCAGTGTAGTAGATCGCATCATACTCAGCTGCATTCACTTCACTTGCAGCTAACGTCGTGCCTAGCTTATTCATGAAGGTACGATCTTCGTAATACTTCCAGTCAAGTTCAGACATCTGATCTGCCTGTAAGCTATGTGGGTCAATTGCTGTGTAGCCACCCTTAGGGCTTACATAATCAATCTTGTGACCAACACTCTCCAATGCATCGACAAAGTGTACCGCTTCCCCAAGCCATAACCCAGTAGCGCGTTCTAAATTTGGATATTTGGATACATTCGTGACAACGACTAAAATCTTTTTCATTTCACTCACTCCTCATGTTTGATAAGATTAACCCTAAAGGTTAAACCTTACTTTAAGTCAAGGAGGATGCTCTATGTATCCCATTCAACAAGCAAGCGCGTTAGCTCAGATTCCGTCCAGCACAATCCGGTACTACGAAAAAATCCGCCTTATCCCGCCAATCACGAGAAACACTCAGGGAAATCGCACGTTTGATGATAAAGATATTGAAGTTCTGAATTTAATACGGTGCTTCCGACACCTTGGCATGTCGATAGAGGATATTCGAGAGAACCTCTCAGACATCAATGGTGCGTATGAAAACGTCAATACGAAAGTGATTTTGTTTCAGCACAAAGAGAAGTTGGAAGAGCAAATTCTTATTCTGAATTCATTCATCCGAGAGATTGATGAAAAGATCAAGGCTTGACTGGATCATGGAAAAAAGCTTTAAAAAAAGGGGGATACCCTCTCTTAAAGCCTTTTGATTTTGCTATTAGAATGCTGGAATTGCCGTTTCATCGTAGTTTTCTTCTAAGAATTTACGGACTTCATCAGACGTCATCGCTTTCGCAAGCTTTTGGATTGGTTCCCAGTCCTTATTGTCTTCTCGTGCGATAAGCGTAATCGCGAAATCATTTTCGACACCTTCAGTTAGAAGCGCATCACTTTTAGGCGTTAAATTCAGTGGTGCTGCATAAGCAGGCGTCATGATAACTGCATCCGCGTCGTCATACATTCTAGCTAGCATCAGAAGATCCACTTCCTTGAACGAATAGTTCTTCGGGTTTTCAACGATATCCGCTTTTGTATAGTACGGACCTTCTTTTTCTTTCAACGTGATCAACTCTTGTTGAGCTAATAGTGCTAGAGAACGATCAATATTTGAAATATCGTTCGCAATTGCAATACTCGCACCTTCCGGGAGAGTCTCCATGGAATCATAGTCTTTCGAATAGACTCCGTAATTAGCAAAATAGATCGGAGTGACTGGCACTAAGTTCGCATCATTGTTGCTATTGAACTGTTCCATGTACGGTACGTGTTGGAAGAAGTTTGCGTCCACTTCTTCTGCAGCAAGGGCCGTATTCGGTTGTACGTTATCGCCTAACACGACAATATCAAGATCGACACCTTCTTCTGCAAGCATCGGCTTCACCAAATCAAGAATTTCTGTCATAGGTGGAATGAGTGACGCGACTTTCAAAGTAACTACCTCATCTTCTTTTACTGGTGCTTTTTCAGGCTCGCTGGAAGAATCTGATTTACCGCAACCTGCTGCTACTACAAGAATACTGCTCAATACTAAAAATAAAAGGAATTTTTTCATAGTGGTCTCCTGTTCTTTATCGTTTGTCCATCCATCTCGATACAGACGTTCCTGTAAATTGGATGAGTTGTACGAAGATGATCATAATCACAATCATATAGATCATCAAATCCGTCTTAAATTGTTGATAGCCATACCGAATCGCAAAATCCCCGATTCCCCCGCCTCCGACGACGCCCATTATTGTCGAATAGGAAATGAAACTGATGATAGACGTCGTGAGTCCGAGCACAAGTCCTGAACGGGCTTCTACATAAAGAAATTTGAAGATGAGTTCTTTTACGGACGCGCCCATTGAAACGGCTGCTTCCAGAACACCTTTAGGAACATCCAATAACGCTTGTTCCACTAATCGTGAATAATGAGCAATGGCAATAATCGATAGCGGCACGGTTGCAGCCGCAGTACCGATTGCCGTTCCAATCAGCAGTCTCGTGAAAGGAATTAAAAAGACGACTAACAAGAGAAATGGAAAAGAGCGGACCACATTCACGAATAAGTTGACGACTGAATAGATGAAGTTGTTTTGAAACACCTGTCCTTTACGACATAGGAAGAGAATAGTCCCGACAGGAAGACCTACCAAAACAGCAGCGACGATGGATACACCCACCATGATGAATGTCTCTGCAATGGCTTGCCAAATTTCTGCTTGATATTGAACGAGTACTTCAGGCATCCCAATCACCATCACCATCTCTGATGAGCTGCTTCACAAAGTGATCCGCTGTACTTTCCGTTGCTTGAATCCCTTTTGGTGTGAGGGTCAATGAGTTATGGACTGTTCCATCCGTCAAGACCGTTACCTGATTACAGATACTTTTGATGACGTCCATTTCATGACTCACCAAGACAATGGTGACCCCAAGTCGTTGGTTGATATCTTGTAACACCGATAGAATTCCAGCAGTTGTGTGAGGGTCAAGGGACGAAGTGGGTTCATCGCACAGCAACACATGTGGATGATTCGCAAGCGCTCTGGCAATCGCAACGCGCTGCTTTTGTCCACCACTCAGTTGCGCTGGATACTTGTCCAGAAAGCGTTCCAATCCAACAAACTGCAAACATTCCACCGCCCGTGTTCTGCGTTCACCTTTTGGATAGCTTGCAAGTTCTAGCGCAACCACTACATTCTCGTAAACAGTTTTATTGGCCACTAGATTGAATTGCTGAAAGATCATCCCGATCGATTTACGTGCCTGTCGTAGATTTTTGTGGCTCAGCGCGGTTAGCTTTTCACCGTTCACTTCCACATCGCCTGAATCAGGAACTTCCAATAGATTGATAAGACGCAGTAACGTCGATTTCCCCGCTCCACTCGCACCAATGACGCCATGGATATCACCTTGAGCGATTGAGAGAGAAATGGATTGAATGACTGGAACTTCGTCAAAACTTTTGCTGACATTTGTAACTTGAATCACTGTGGATCCCCTCTCTCATGTTGAAAGGTGGCTGCAACCTTCATGATTATAGCGTATCGTGTATGCGCTGTCATACTTTCTGCTAGGTAACTAGAAAAGGTAGGCCCCGATAACGAATCGGAGCCTACCTTTTCTTTGTGAAGATTATTATGGACGATATTGGAACGCTAATCCTTTTAGGAAGTTTCTAGCATATCGATCGCCGCATTCTTTATAGTTACGATGTCCTTCTTTTCGAAGAACAGCGCTCAATTCACTTTTCGATACAGTGATCCCAGCTTCATTTAAGATTTCAATCATTTCTTCGCTAGTTAGGGAGAGCGCAATTTTCATCTTCTTGAGCAAAATATTATTCATGTTTCGATTGTCGGCCGTCATTAAAAATTGATTTTTGACCGTCTCTGGAGTTTCCTCTTGTGGCCCTCTTTTTAAGATCACACACCCGTTTAAAAATGACTCTAACGTCGTGTTGTCGATCATTTTACTATACTCTTCGTCTGACGCCTCGCCATCCGTACTGCTTTTTGATTTCGACATCATGTCATGTACTTCTGCCTTTGTGGTTTCAATTCCACCAAGTGCAAAAATCTCAACCATTTCAGCATCTTTTATATCCAGTGCATATCGTAGTCTAGTTAATATATCGTTTTGATTCATAATGTTCACCTTACCCTTTTCTTGTTAGTTCCGTATTTAGTAGTATAGCTCTTTTTGGGTTGTGATGTGTTACTTATGATACGGTTCATTCCTCATAATCCGGAATCCACGATACACTTGCTCCAATAAGATCAACTTCATCAACTGATGGGGGAACGTCATTTTCGAAAATGATAGCAGCTCATCCGCTCGCTTGTAGACATCTGCATGCAATCCGAGTGATCCCCCGATGACAAAAGTGATTTTACTTTTGCCGTATGTCATTAATGACTGGAGGTCAGCTGCGAGTTGTTCAGAGGTTTTTTGTTTCCCTTCGATTGCGAGCGCAATGACGTGTGCGTCTGGGGAAATTTTTGCGAGAATACGATCTGCTTCTTTTTTCTTCACGATTTCCATGTCCGCTTCACTCAGTTGCTCAGGCGCTTTTTCATCCGCCACTTCGATTAGTTCAATCTTTGCATATGCGCCGAGACGCTTAGCATATTCTTCGATTCCCATTTTTAAGTACTTCTCTTTCAATTTTCCTACAGTCACAATTGTAATATTCACAGCGTTGTCCACCTTTTTTGAAAAGTTATACACGGAAGTTATGCACATATCCACAGATACCTCTAGATGTTGTGTCCGATTATGTGTTCGTCACAAGATACACAGCAAGCAACTCACAATAGTCGCACGTTGTGGATAACTCGTTATCATTTTTTATTGTTTCCATATTCGGAAATGTTTCTTCTTTTGCTACAAATTCGTCAAGTGCCCGGTTTATATGGGTTTCACAACTGTTAATTTTCACAATTTTCACCTCTTTATCAATTTTACTTCTCAACATAGTTATGCACAAATTTTCTGTTTTATCCACAAACATAGAATTGTTGATAAAAAAAGCAGACACAATAGCTGTTTTTCTGCTATCGTGCCTGCTGTGGATAACTAATTGGTTTCTTTAATGCACATGTGTATTAGAATGAGTTACCGTCTTTCAGTACCATGTCAATTGTGACAGGCTTTCCTTCACGATACACTTTCATCGTCATGCTGTCGCCGACTTTCTTTTCGTTATACAAATGCTTTCGCAGCGTCACCATGTCTTCAATTGGTTCTCCATCCATTTCTACAATTGTATCATATTTTTGAACACCTGCGGTTTGCGCTGGTGTATTACGGAAGACTTCTGTTACCACAACACCGTTTTTCACGTTATCTGGTAACTGCAATACACTTTGCTGCTGCACTGGAATGTTACGTAGATCGAGGAGTGATACGCCCATGGTTGGACGATTCACTTCACCCGTCTCCTCCAACTGCTTAATGACAGGTAAAGCTAAGTTAATAGGAATTGCAAGACCGATTCCTTCAACCGTTGCTTCTGTAATCTTCATGGAATTAATGCCAATCAGTTGACCCGCCATATTGATGAGCGCTCCACCTGAGTTGCCTGGATTAATTGCTGCATCGGTTTGAAGGACGTCCGCTTGCCAATCGATGCTTCCATCTTGGTCAATATCGATTGGAATGGAACGATCTTTACCTGAAACAACACCCACTGTTACGGAACCAGAGAAACCAAGACCTAGCGGATTTCCGATTGCGATGACCGTTTCTCCTCGTTTCAAAGCATCCGAGTCTCCGAATTCTATTGTCGACTTAATGTCCTTACCGTCAATTTCAACAACAGCAAGATCTGTCCAAACGTCACTGCCAATCAATTTACCTTCAATCTTCGTACCATCGTCAAGTGTTATTTCAAGTTCTTCTGCATCCTCGACAACATGGTGATTGGTAACAATATACGCTTTTCCGTTTTCCTTTTTATAAAGAACACCAGAACCCGTTCCAATCGCTTGCGGTGTCTCAGACTGTGACCAAAAATCCTGACCCCGTTGTAAATTAGTGATTCCAACTACAGCATCTGTCGAATTCTCAACAACTCCGGTTAAATCACTATTAATATCAACACTCACTTGCTCTGAATTGCTGGAGTCTTGTACAGTTCCCGTGACTGGCTTTTCATCTGATCCACCTATCGTAAACATGAGCAACCAGACGAGTAGCCCTCCTAGTATGGCACCAAACAGTGCAGGGAAAAAGCTACCTCTTCGTTTTGGTGGTTCAGGTGGCGGTGGTGTTCTGTTTGTGACTTCTTCCTGTGGCACTGCATAACGCTCTGCTCGTGTTGGTTCGTTTAGCGGATCTGATGGCCGCGGTTGTTCTTCTTCTCGATCTCGATTGTAATCATCCATGGCGCTCGTCCTTTCGATTCAATTCTCTCCTTACACTTTACCCCATTCTAATAAATTTAAAAGAAATATGAAAACTTATATGAAAAAGACGAGTAATGGGAGTGAATCGTCCCACTTTAGAAGATATAGTGAATTAAAAAACCGTATCGCCTATAGCGATACGGTTTCATCTTTAAACAGTAATCAATGCGGTTGGCTCTTCTGCATCCGTATCATGAAGATGCACAAACTCTCCAGCGATGACACCACATGTTTGTAATGTTTGTTCGACACTCATACGTGCTAAGTCTTTCATGTTGTTATCCCGACTTAAGTGAGACAAATAGATCTGCGTCTCTTTCTGCTCGATGACATCACTCATCGCAATTGCTGCGTCTTCGTTGGACACGTGGCCGACATCACTTAATATACGACGCTTAATACTCCATGGATAGCGCCCCATCTGAAGCATGCCAACATCGTGATTCGATTCAAACACAAATGAGTCCGCACTCTTTATAATACCTTTCATCCGATCACTTACGTATCCGGTATCAGTAATGATGGCGAGTTTGCGATCATTTTCATGAAATACGTAAAACATTGGATCAACAGAGTCATGAGAAACAGCAAAAGATTCGATTGAAATTGATCCGAAAGAATGGACGGTTTCCATATCGAACTGGAATTGTTGCTCCAGTGCAATTGCACCAACTAAGCCATCCATTGCTTGCCATGTCTTCTGGTTCGCATAAATCGGAACTCCGTGCTTTCTCGCTAGAACTCCCACACCTTTAATGTGATCACTATGTTCATGGGTAACGAATATTGCTTTGACATTTTTCATCGAGCGACCAATCTTCGCAAGTTGTGCTTCGATTCGTTTTGCCGTTAAACCCGCGTCCACAAGATATGCGCCTAAGTCGTTTTCTATATAAACTGAGTTACCAGTGCTTCCACTGGCAAGTATACTGAATCGCATTGCAAAAACTCCTTATTCAGATTGCTCTTTGTCTTCATTACTATCACTATCGATCTGGAACTCAATGACTTTTCCATCATTAGCATTGAGGAAGTGATGCTCCGTTTCCCCACTCTCCAATTTTACTTGAACATCCCAGGTAGGTGCAAATACTTGAGTTTCTGTTAAACGGACGAGTGTGGAATATCCCATTTTAACCGATGTCACTTCTGAATTTTGTTTCAACAAACCTCGTGAAGCGAGCGATCCGATAATTTCGAGCGGTGACAGTAAATCCTTCTTATTGAAATTCGTAAAGTCTCGTAACATACGTTGTTCATACGACTGGATCCGCCCGGATTCATCCCAAGTGACGACAAGCATCGTGCTAGGGCTGTAATAAATCGGACGTCCATCGAACTGTTGGAAGAAGAATGCTTTGTTCTGTTCTTCAGCTACATCCCAAAGTGTATACTCACTACCGTTCAACACATACTGGGACAGAAAAGTTTTAAAATCATCTTTTTGCGTCTCTTCGAATGTGAGTTTGTCTGTTAGGGTGGACTCCAATAGATTATCACTTGTAATCGCAATACGTTGACCCTTTAAATCCTTAAGTGACTCTTTGTTAAAGTCAACGATATCTGCAGAAACATAGGATGCTTCCTTATCGACAAAAGGAGGCAGCTTATAGGTAATATTCTCTGACTTCAGCACATCTTCCACTGAAGTCGTCCCCATTACTTCTAAGTTTTCAATGTTCGCATTCCGATTCACATACATCCAATACAAACAAATATTTAATATCGAAAAAACAATGATAAAGATTGTTTTTGTCTTACTCCAATCCAAGAAGGCCGCCTCCCTTCCGATTTAGTTCCTCTTCGTACACTTCCCAATTCCCTTTGACGTAGTAGAACCAATGAGGCACGAATTTCATAATACCGACCTCTGTGTCATGTATGAGTAAGTATCCTGGTTTGATTTCCTCAATTGCTGTGAAATCGAGGTCGCCCGACTCTTCCAGTTGCCGCGCCACCTCCGTTGCAGGGGGTAATGTGACTTCATAGCTTTTTATAGGGGCGTTCAGTGTGAAATAAGGTCGACTGTAACTGAAGACACGATTATCTCCGAGAACTTGTGTAATATCAGATCCATTCGCCACATCACTGAAGACGGGAAGCCCATTGTCATGTAATTGAAATTTAATATAGCGTGATACTGGATTCATGTACGAATACCTATAATCATCCGTCCAACCGCTATGTTCATTTACAAAATCGATTGTCGTTGTCATCAGTTCTGAAGGAATCGACAGTTCCTGACTATCAGGTGGATACACGAAATTCAATACTTTCGTTTTTGTATTCACGTTCATCCTTGCAATTCCGTCTCCATACTCTTCGGTGTTGGTCCCGACAAGATTTCTTCTGACCGCATTCGGGTCATTGAATAACGCATCTTTAAACAAAGAAGGGTTAATTTCTTCTTCAATATACGTGGAGTTTACAACGGTAATTGGCTCACTGGAAATAGCTAATGTACGGAAGTCATTCACGCGAACCTCTTTAAATTGCGATAACTTCTTTCCACGGTCAATGATCGACTTCTGGAAACGTTGTGTATCTTCCATTTTCACTTTAGCTTTATAATGCGTCTTACTGATGGTACTGACGAAGTGAACTTCAGGCAAACTGTCCTCAGGATTCCAATTAACAATAAGGCGATTGAACAGGACCTCTGAGACATTCTTATCTTCAATTTCAAGAACGTCATCATATACAGAAACCGGAACCTCACCTGGATAATAGAGAACATACTGATTACGACTTGTCAGTAAGTCGTTGAGCTCATCTGCTGTTAACTCTTGGTTGACCGCGGTTAGTCCAAATACTTTCCAGCGCATCATCTCATCTAAAACTGGTTTAATCACATTTGAATCTGTTGTCCCGAATAGCTCTTCTTCATCAAATTTAAATACCCATTTGTAGGGAAGAACGATTTCGGATACGGGTTTCTTATTTGGGATACTTGTAATCGAACCATCTACTGACTGATTCGGATCGATTGGAGCAAGCTTTGGTGCGTACGACCAAATGGAGAATGTGAACGTAATGCTTATCACAACTAGAAGAAGCAGGACGACTGATTTGATTGTCTCAATGTGTCTCACACATCCCACTCCCCTTCATCGTTTTGTTCATAAGGCAGTGTGAAGAAGATGGAAGTACCTTCCCCTTCAACACTATGCGCCCAAATCTTGCCGCCATGTGCAGAAATCATTTCCTTTGCGATAGCTAGCCCTAAACCTGTTCCACCCATTGCCCGTGACCGAGCTTTGTCTGAACGGAAGAAGCGATCAAAGATCCGATTCACGTTCGCAGCAGGAATTCCGAGTCCTTCATCTGAAATACTGACTCGTAGAGAATCTTCTAGTACAGCGACGTTAAATCGAACAATGCCACCGTCTGGTGAATACTTTAATGCATTCGAAATTATATTATCAATTACTTGCGTCAGTTTGTCGGTGTCAATTTCAACGAACAAGTCCACAGGCGGTATGATTCTTCGGAAGCTGACTTCTTGTGATTTAGAAAACTCGAAACGATCAATAATCGAATTGAAGAACGTGTTGAAATCTACCCATTCTGTATTAAGCTCATATTCGTTACTGTCCATTCTTGAGAGTTTCAGCAAGTCATTCACGAGGCGAATCATTCGTTCCGTTTCCGTTTGTGTGACGTTCAAGAAAGCTGGTGCAATGTCTTCGTTTCTCCATGCACCATCAGCTAAGGCTTCCAGGTAACTACGCATTGTCGTAAGTGGTGTTCGAAGTTCATGTGAAACGTTGGAAACAAATTCTCGACGTTCCATATCGATTTTTTCTTGCTCTGTATTGTCGTGTAAAACAATAATGAGCCCATTTACAAACCCCGTTTCACGCTGTGTCACGGAAAACGTTGCGCGTAAAATAGACGGCTCATCTTCTGTACTGAAATCGAGTGGAATCGATTCTCGCATCTCAATGAGATCTTCAAACGAGTATTCTTTCTCGATTCCGAGAATCGTATTGATTGGACGATTCAGTACAAGGTCACTCGTCATTCTTAACATGCTTAGTGCGGAATCATTAATGAGACTGACTCGCCCTTTACGGTCTGTTGAAATAACACCGTCCGTCATGTTCTCAAGGACAGAAGCTAATTTTCTTCTTTCGGCTTCAGTAGTCGATTGCGACTCTAATAACTGATTGGTTAGATGGTTGAATGCAATTGCTAACTGGCCCATTTCATCATTTCCGTATACACGGACTTTCCGTGAGTAGTTACCTTTCGCCATCGCTTGCGCTTGTCGTCGCATATCTGAGATCGGTCGTGTGAATGTCTGTGCGATAAAAATCCCAATGATGATCGTGATCGTGAGCGAGACTGCTGCGGCTCCGGCGAGAATCCGGTTGATTTCATCAATCTGCTTAAATACTTTTTCGATGTTGGACTCCACATAGAGCGCACCAATGACTTCACTGCCGTTCATAATCGGAGATGTACGTTTCAAGACCCTGTTCCCTGTTTTTTTATTGAAGTATATGACTGGAGGTGAAGTTTGAGATACGATGGCTCTTTTTACTACGTCATCCGTAGACTTTTGACCGACCATCGTTTTCTGATGATCGAGTACAGACGAAGCTAGAATACGGTATTTAGAGTCAATGACACGCACTTCATTGATGTCTTCTGAACTAAAACCTGAAAGGACGGTCCGCAAACTCGTTTCGAGTGAGGGATCGTCCGAGGATCGTTCTTTTAGCATCTCTTCACGCACACTAAATTCAACTAGGTTAATCCGATCTTTGATAGAGTTTGTAAAGTTGCCTTTAAGAGTTTGTTCCAACTCGCGAGAGAAATACAGACCGATAATCTGCAATGCGAGGAGTATGAGCATGACATAAATCAGGACAAACTTAACATGAATGGAATTGAAGATCCCCACTTTTCTCATTCGGTTACTCCTGTTCCGGATCTCGCAAGTAATAACCAACGCCGCGACGTGTCACAATCCATGTTGGGTGACTTGGTGTGTCTTCGATTTTTTCTCGAAGTCTTCGAATCGTTACATCTACTGTACGAACGTCACCAAAGTAATCGTAGCCCCAAACTGTTTGCAATAAGTGCTCACGTGTCATCACTTGTCCAATATGATTAGATAAGTAATGTAGAAGTTCAAATTCACGATGAGTAAGTTCAATTGTTACTCCACGCTTTTGTGCAAGGTACGCATCAGGCTGGATTACAAGTGCTCCGACAGTAATATGATTTGTTGTTTCTTCTGCTTCATCAGCTGAAGTCTTTTGATGACGACGCAAGTTAGCTTTCACTCGAGCAATTAGCTCACGTGTTCCGAATGGCTTCGTCACATAATCATCTGCGCCCAACTCCAAACCGAGTACTTTATCGATTTCCGAGTCTTTAGCTGTCAACATGATGATTGGAAAGTCATACTTCTTACGTACTTCGCGACATACTTCCATACCGTCCTGTTTTGGCAACATGATATCGAGCAACATAATATCTGGCTGTACCTCTTCTACTTTCGCTAATGCTTCGTCTCCATCATATGCTGTGAAAACAGTAAAGCCTTCTTTTTTAAGATTGAATTCTAATATATCCGCAATGGGTTTCTCGTCATCTACTACGAGTATTGTTTTGTTTTGCATGGAATCTACCCTTTCTGGCCGAGTCGGCACATTTACTTGGTATCCTTTAACTCTACCATTCTTCACGTGTTTTCGCACGTTCCAATCGTTTCAAAACCGCTGTGCGAAGAGGGTATAAGTTACATTTTCCCACTAGTCCATATTTATTTCCCGGGGAATATTTCCCGCATTTTGTCGAAATTTCCCGTATAGAAAAAACGCTTCCCAAGACTCCGCTTAGTAGCAGGAATCGAGGGAGCGTTTTATAAGAATTACTTATGCACGCCAAACGCTTTTGATAACGTTTGTTTGTGTACGGTCTGGTCCTACTGAGAAGATGGAAATCGTTACATCTGTCAGTTGAGAAATGCGCTCTAAGTAGTGACGTGCATTTTCCGGAAGCTCATCAAGTGATTTACACTTAGTGATATCTTCCGTCCAGCCTGGAAGCTCTTCATAAATAGGTGTGCACTCAGCAAGCATACGTAAGTTTGCAGGGTACTCAGTGATTGTTTTACCTTTGTATTCATAAGCAGTACAAATTTTAACTGTATCTAGTCCTGTCAATACGTCGATTGAGTTCACAGATAGATCCGTCAAACCACTGACGCGACGTGCGTGACGAATGACTACGCTATCGAACCAACCGATACGACGTGGACGACCTGTTGTTGTTCCAAATTCTTTACCGACAATACGGATTTTATCGCCAATTTCGTCAAATAGCTCAGTTGGGAATGGACCGTCACCTACGCGAGATGTGTACGCTTTACATACCCCTACAACGTGGTCGATCTTAGTTGGTCCAACACCAGAACCGATTGTTACTCCACCAGCAACTGGGTTAGATGAAGTTACAAATGGATAAGTTCCTTGGTCGATATCGAGCATGACACCTTGAGCACCTTCGAAAAGAACTCTACGGGCTTGGTCAAGAGCATCATTCAACACTTTAGATGTATCTGTTACGTACTTCGCAAGTTCTTGTCCGTAGCCATAATACTCTTCTAAAATGTCTTCAATCTTAAATCCTTCTGTATCGTACATTTTTTCAAATAGACGATTCTTCTCTTTCAAGTTCATGCGCAACTTTGTCTCGAATACTTCAAAATCAAGCAAATCTGCCATACGAATTCCGATTCGTGCAGCCTTGTCCATATAAGCAGGACCGATTCCTTTACCCGTTGTTCCAATCTTGTTTTCCCCACGGCTCTCTTCTTCCACCATATCTTGTTTCAAATGGTATGGCAGAATGACGTGTGCACGGTTAGAAATACGCAAGTTATCCGTATGGACGCCCCGGTCTTGAAGGCCTTTCAATTCGCCGACGAGTGCTTTCGGATCGACAACCATGCCGTTCCCGATAACAGACGTCTTCTCTTTATAAAAAATGCCGGATGGCACGAGGTGAAGTTTATAAGTTTCCCCGCCGAAAATAATCGTATGACCCGCATTGTTCCCGCCTTGGTAACGTGCGATTACTTCTGCATTTTCTGAAAGGAAATCTGTAATCTTTCCCTTTCCTTCGTCTCCCCACTGTGTTCCAACAACTACTACTGATGGCATTATCAGCACCTCCGCTGGATGCATAAGCATCCTCATTCAAACAGCTATTATTGTACCAAGTTTCATGGACTGCGTCAAGAAAAAACACGAACGTTGGAGAACTACTATTCTCCTACATTCGTGTTTAAGCACCGAAGGACGCATGTTGTGACCAATCGATATTCAAGAACTTGTTGTATTCCTTTGCGAATGCTAACGTGACCGTTCCTGTCGGGCCGTTACGCTGTTTCGCAATAATAATTTCAATCATATTTTGGTTTTCAGTTTCTTTATCGTAATAATCTTCCCGGTATAAGAACGAAACGATATCGGCATCTTGCTCAATACTTCCTGACTCTCGTAGGTCGGACATCATCGGCCGCTTGTCTTGTCGTTGTTCAACGCCACGAGACAGCTGGGAAAGAGCAATTACAGGAACCTTCAACTCACGCGCGAGGGCCTTCAACGAACGGGAGATCTCCGATACTTCTTGTTGTCGGTTTTCCCCGCCAGATCGACCGCTTCCCATAATGAGCTGCAAATAGTCGATCATAATCATTCCGAGACCATGCTCTTGCTGAAGACGTCGACACTTAGAACGAATTTCATTAATACGGATACCTGGAGAATCGTCAATGAAGATTCCAGCATTGGACAGACTGCCCATCGCCATCGTCAGCTTGCGCCAGTCTTCTGCTTCCAAGTTCCCCGTTCGAAGTACAGAGGCATCGATATTTCCCTCTGCACACAACATACGCATGACGAGCTGCTCAGCACCCATCTCTAGACTAAAAATCGCGACGTTTTCATCTGTCTTGGTTGCAACGTTTTGTGCAACGTTCAATGCAAATGCCGTCTTACCCACAGAAGGACGGGCGGCAACGATTATCAAGTCGTTTGGTTGGAACCCAGCAGTAATCTTATCGAGATCTGCAAACCCGGTAGGAACGCCTGTGACGTCTCCTTTACGTGTATGCAAAATTTCAATATTATCGTACGTATCTACGAGTACGTCCTTGATATGACGGAAGTCACCTGCATTTTTGCGATTCGCAACTTCCATCATTTTTTTTTCTGCTTCAGACAGGAGTGCTTCCACTTCGTCTTCGCGCGTATAACCGTCTTCTACGATTGTCGTGGCTACTCGGATTAGTCGTCTAAGTAATGACTTCTCTTCAACAATACGCGCATAGTGTTCGATATTCGCAGCCGTTGGTACGGAGTTTGCTATCTCCATTAAATAAGAGAGCCCTCCGACGTCTTCTAGTTCCTTCTTTGCAGACAGTTCCTCGGTGACAGTGACCACATCGATCGCTTGACCCTTATCACTTAAGCTTATCATCGTAAGAAAAATCTTGTGATGCGCAGTCCGGTAGAAATCCTCAGGTATCAAGATTTCAGCCGCTGTAATTAGCGCTTGTGGTTCTAAGAAAATTGCACCAATTACGGACTGCTCCGCTTCGTTATTATGAGGGGGTATACGATCTATCATTTGATCCATCAGTCTATCTCCTTATCATTCTTCCGTTACGTGAACCTTCATTACAGCGTTCACGTCATGATGCAGTTTCACTGGTACGTTAGTATAACCAAGTGCTCGAATCGCTTCAGGCAAATCCATCTTACGCTTATCAAGTTTAATCCCGTGCTGCTTCTCTAGAGCTGATGCAATTTGCTTCGATGTGACAGATCCGAATAATCGGCCATCTTCACCGGACTTAGCAGTCAATTCGACCGTCAACTCTTCAATGTTAGCTTTTAGCTTTTTCGCATCTTCTAACTCGCCTGCTGCATCTTTCGCTTCACGGTTCTTTTGACCTTCCAATTTGCTGAGTGCTGCTGGCGTTGCTTCAACAGCTACATTGTTCTTAAGTAGGAAGTTTTGAGCGTATCCAACGGAAACCTCTTTTACATCACCTTTTTTGCCTTTGCCTTTAACGTCTTGTAGAAAAATAACTTTCATGTTCATTCTCCCCTTTCTTGATCATCCAAAATTACTTGTTTTAATTGGGACTCAGCCAGTTCTACTGAATCCACTGTAAGTTGTGTGGCAGCGTTTGTTAAATGCCCCCCGCCACCAAGCTGTTCCATCACTCGCTGTACGTTTAGTTCGCCAAGTGAACGGGCACTAATACCAATCTTACCATCTGAACGTGGTGCAATGACAAACGAGGCTGAAACGCCTTGCATCGTCAGTAAAATATCGGCAGTTTGCGCAATAAGTACAGAATTGTATGGTTCTCCATTATCGCCTTTCGCAATAGCAATACCGCCATCCATGATTTCCACGGTCTCAATAAGCTTGGAGCGCTCTACGTACGTTTCAATATTCTCTTTTAACAGACGTTGTACGAGTATCGTATCCGCACCATTCGTACGCAGATACGAAGCTGCTTCAAATGTACGAGAACCTGTTCGTAACGTAAAGCTTTTCGTGTCTACAACAATTCCTGCAAGCATCGCTGTTGACTCTAACATCGTCAACTTTTCGTTTTTCGGTTGATACT